>JAUZPS010000501.1 GCA_030705945.1 Bacillota bacterium | reverse complement strand
AACTTATGAAGCAATGTATATATTTTGCAATATAAAAAATAGATGTAAAATGTTTATTGCAAAATATATATATAAGTTGCGAAAAAGATTTTACATTAAAAATGCAGTTAATACGTCTGCATTTTACTAGCAAAGCTGAACTTTTCACAACTTATGAATCAAGGTATATATTTTGCAATATAAGAAATGAATGTAAAATGTTTATTGCAAAATATATAATTATGAAAATATTATGAATAGTTTAAAGAAAAGTCTACAAATAAGTCTTCAAAAAAAAAGCCTTTTCAGAAATTAATCAATTATTATAAAAATATTTACAGCAACTATTTTATATCCAACTGGAAAAATAACTAAGATAAATATATAGATGCATGAGGTTGAAATGAATACATTTAATGAGAATGAATTTATAGAGATATCAAATAAATTTAAAAATAAGCCTATTATTAAGAATATTGAGATAAAATGTTCGAAGATTGGTTATCTACAAAAGATGAAAAAATTAGTCAAGAATGACAGACGGGGAGAAGTAGTTTTTTGTGTTAGAAGACCAAACGGTAAATATATCCTAATAACTTGCGAAGAATATCCTAAGGGGATCTTTAGAATCCCAACAGGTGGAATAAATTATGATGAAAACATAATTGAAGCGGTGTTAAGGGAAACAAAAGAAGAGCTTGGTCTCGATGTTGATATAGAAGATTTCATAGGTGTTTTAAAAATTAAGTTCTCATTTGAAAACGATTCTGAAATGTTTTATTCATATATCTTCGTACTAAATGAAGTGGGGGGAAGACTTCTTGAAGATGCCAGCGATGATGAGGTAAGCGAGATTAAAGAGGCTGAATTAAACGATTTTGAAGAAGTTTTGTTAAAGTTGATTAACATTAATAAAAAATGGATTGATTGGGGAAGATTCAGGTATGAAACATCAAAAGCTGTATACAGTTATCTCATGGATAGAAGAAAGGAAAAAATATAGAAGTCTCTTTAAGGGCGTTTCAAAAAATTCCTTGTTCAAGTTTATATGACGAAAACACATTATATCAAGTTTTTGAAACGACCAGTTGCTAAGTTTTTTTGATACTACCTAAATATAAAAGATTAATTGATTTTAATATAGAATTATATAAAATAATATAGTAATAAAGATGATCTTAAAATTTTTTTAAGGAAAAATTATATGAAGATATTATTATTTAGTGATTCTCATGGTTATACTCATAATATGTTTAAGGCTGTGAACAAAGTAAAGGATATAGATATAATAATTCATCTCGGGGATTTTGTTAAAGATATTCAAAAACTCAGTGACATGATAAAAGGTCCTAAGTATGAATTTGTACTAGGTAATAACGACTGGTCAAGAGAGTTTCCCTCTGAAAAGTTAATAGAGGTTGAGGGAAAGAAAATATTTATAACTCATGGCCATTTATATAATGTAAAAAATGACTATACAAAAATTATACAAAAAGGCGTCTCATTAGGCGCAGACGCTGTATTTTTTGGACATACTCACAAAACGGAAGAATTATATTACGAAGGTATGATGGTTTTAAATCCTGGAAGTATTAGTATACCATCTCAGTCGGACAGACCAACTTACTGTGTAATTGAAATAAAAGATAATAAAATAAAATCAAAGTTTGGAAGTCCTGTAAGCTACTAATCATATTAAAATACAAATAGTAATAATATATTAATATAGTAATATATTAATTTAATATTAAATTGATGCTAAGGTATGTATAAATAAGGCAAATTCTGCTTATACTTTTAATATTATTAATTAAATTAAAAATAAGGAGAATTGTTATGAGTACAGGACCTCTAAAAAACAACGTTCTAGAGACTGAAAAAAATAATATCATAAATAAGCTGTCTAAGCTTTTTCTTCTCAAAGAAAAGGCTAATCTACAAAATATAAAAAACGAAGAATATAACGAGCTTATTGAAAGCATTAGAAATGCTAGAAGAGATTGGCTTTGCGCAACTTCAAACTTTAATTATGCTTTTGACAACGAAACCGTTGATTATTACACATATATGATGAAAGCCTGTCAAATTAGGTATGAATATTTAATTAAAAGGGCAAAGGAAAATGGAATTAAAGGCTGCTTTATTGAGATGTCAGAGCTCTTATGCTATGATAATGAAGCTATGAATTAAGAAAATAAAAATATTTTTTTAAGGAAGGTGAAGTTAAGAAGATAAAAGAGCCATAAACTGCTTGTTATTTTTAAATAGTTTTGATTTAATATATAATTATATATTAAAATTATGGAGATATCCATATTTATCAATACTTAATTTTAAAATCCAATTAATCATAGGTGTTAGTAACGATATATATTAACATGTTTTGCAATGTATTAAAGATTATTTGATTTTAAGTTGACTATACCAAGCAGGAGATTTAAATGGAAAATTATAATGATTACAATACTATTAATATTATATCAAATGATATTTATCGGGATGTATTGGAATCTCCCGAGAAAAGAAGGGGTTATCGTGTCGATAATGGTGTATTAACTATACCGGTTTATTTTTACAGAGTTATTGGCATTGAACAGGACAGTGATAATGAATACTACAATGAGCTTTATAACCTTGACTTGCAGTTAAAGAAAACCGGAAGTATCTATCAGAGGTTTGAAGGCAGACTGGATACACTGGTTCAGCCTGAAGTAATAAATAAAGTAAATACAATATGGAATGAAATAAAAGCAGACACCAATTTGAGAGCTTCATATCTTGCCGCTAATCTATACGGGGCAGGACTCTTGAAGTTTACCAATATTTCTTCAAAGGATAATAGAATTAAAAATTCCTTTGAAAGATGCCTGGAAATTTTCATGTCAACTCAAAAGCATCCAAAGAACGCGAGCATAATTAAAAATTTCTGTATTAAAGTGATATACTGGTTTGAAAAATATGGATTAAGTTTCTTCAAAACTTTTAACATCACAAAACAAAATCCCAAGTTTTTATTCTATGGAGATATTAAAAGAGATGAAATTTATTTTATGATTTTTCTCTCAAATATTGGCTTTGATATACTTTATTTCAATTCATTTTCTGATTTAGACTTTAGTGAGATAGACCCTGATAATAAATTAAGCGTTAAACTTGAGTTTGATAGAAAAATATCCGTAAAAGAGTTCCCTAAAAGTGAATTTATAGTTACTAGAGCCACATCAGCATATCAAGCGGAAAAAAATATTGAATCTTCGATTAACGCAGAAAATGTTAATCTGTTTAAGCCAAGGCAGTTTGAAAATTTAGGAGTGAAAGCTATTTCACTTAAAACTACATATGAAGAGATTCTTACGCTATGGAAGGTTGAAGCAAGATATAGGAATGATTTCAAAATATATAACAATACTGTCTATACGCCAAATATTTTTGCTAAAATTAATGGCGTTCACAAAAATATTATAAAGTATTGGGAAGACATATATGCTTTGGTTCGTGATATGGGTGACTTTTTGTATATTTATGATAAAGTCCCCTTTTCTCATGCAGGTGTTAAGACATTTGACTATAGAGAGTTAATGAATAATAATGGATTCTTTGATAAAAATAAGATAAAGGCTTGCAGAGATTATCCTCTATCATTTTTAAAGACCTCTGTTCAGGATAATCTTCTTGATAAAGCAAATGAATTGCTTCAGAAAGAATATTTTAAATTTAACATAGATTTAAATATTAAATTAAGAATTATTTCTACAATATTTAATCTGGATAAAGAAATAATTATGCTGCTTCAGAGGTT
>JAUZPS010000500.1 GCA_030705945.1 Bacillota bacterium | reverse complement strand
TGCCATTGTTGGTTATAACTGCCCTTATCTGACCATTGTATAACATTGCCTCCATCAACAGTGTTTCCAGCTTCAGCATCCAATAATTTTCCACTGTTACGGTTTTTTAATTTACTATATACTCCATCTGTCTTAATAAGCTGCCATTGTTGGTTTGCGCAGCCGCTATTTGTCCATTGAAGAACATTAGCGCCGTTTACCGAACTTGCTCCTTTAACATCAAGGCATTTTCCGCTGTTGCGGTTTACAATTCTGTAATAGACGTTTAAGCTGTTGATATATTTGCTGTTTAAACTTACATTAGCCGAATTTCTGTATAAATTGCCCCAATAATTAAGGGTCTTCCAGTCATCATTTGTCAGGTCTAACCAGGCGTTCTCAGAATTATTGCCGCGCCATGACCAGGCGAGATAACCGATCTTTTTACTGTTACAGGTATTTATAAGATGAGCCGCATCTACTTTGCACCCTAAGTTGTTTTTATTATTATTGCAATTGTATCCGAACTCTCCTACCATGATGGCAAGGCCCTTACTCTGACAATCATTAAGGAATGAATCAATCTTATTATTATCATTCCATTGTCCATACATATGGATGCTGAATACAATCTTTGAATCTGAACGAATGATAGAAGGACCGTAATCTAAAATATCCTTGTCATCCTGTCCCCAACCTCCGGCATCAACAACAAATATATTTTTCATACCTGCATTACGCATTGCCTTGATTCCTTTAATGTACGCGTCCCGCCAGACCACGCTGTTTGAAGGTCCCCATTCATTCGCAATATTAATCCACACATCGTCAGGGATATATTTTTTTATGCTGATCCAGTAATTTACCATTCTGTCAATATCGCTGCCGTTTTGGCCGCCTGTAACATCATGCAGCTCAGGAATAGGTTTAAGATCAAGCCCTATACACTTATTGATAATTTCGCCAAGTCGCTCTCCGGAACCACTTGTAGACCAGACAATACGCACAGCGTTAAAGCCATAATTCTTTATTGTGTCAAGGGCTGAATAAGCCTCCCAGTCATACCATATATGCGGATTGTTAACACCCTTGATATCTGATGTTGATATTACTGAATTTACAGTATGATCCAATATCTGAAAAGAAATGATAATCGCAATTACTGATATTAAAACTAATAATCGCTTAAATGAATGCATTTCTTTATCCTCCCAGTTGACTTTTAATGTATATATTAACAATGCTTTCAATCAAAAAGAAGATTATATTTCATTTTTTGCATAAAACTGATTGCTATAATTAATGTTTCATGATATAATAGTTTTAGCTTTAGTTAAGATTAGATTAGAAGAGATGAGAAGAGACAGGCATATTAGTTATCGTAAATTCTGCCAGTTTTCTTGACTGGTTTTTTTTATACCCTCAATTCTCATGTCTTTTTTCAAAAGTGAAAGGAGGCATTTTTTAGTGTTTTATCCACATTTATCTGAGGTTATCAATTTATCAAAGGAATATAACATTATTCCAGTTACCATGGAAGTTTATGCTGATATGGAAACCCCCATCAGCCTTTTCAAAAGGTTTGAAGACAGCGAGTATTGTTTTTTGCTGGAAAGTGTTGAGGGCGGTGAAAAATGGGCAAGATATTCGTTTATCGGAAGAAATCCATTTTTAGTTGTTAAAAGCAGTGGCGGAAAAAGTTACATTAAAGACAGAAATGGAAATGAAAGCGTCCAGGAAGGGAACCCCATCGAAACAATAAGAGGTCTTGTTGGAAAATACCGTGGAGCGGATATAAAAGAGCTTCCTAGATTTAATGGCGGGGCAGTGGGCTTCTTCGGGTATGACCTTATAAGGTATTATGAGAACCTTCCCAATGTTCCTGAAGACGATTTGAAGCTGCCGGAAAGTCACTTTATGTTTACGGATGAGGTTATTGTTTTTGATCATTTAAAACAAAAGATCCATATTATTGTTAACCTGCATGTAAATAATAATTTAGAAAGGGCTTACAACAGCGTTACAGAAAGAATTAAAACAATTTACAAGGAAGTCCTTTCAACAAGATGGAAGGTAAATGAAAATATTAAATATGACTTTACTGAATCAAAAAAAGAAATTAATTTTACAAGCAATATTTCAAAGGAAAAATTCTGTGGTAATGTTATCAAAGCTAAGCAGTATATAAAGGACGGGGACATATTCCAGGTAGTTCTTTCGCAGCGATTGTGCGTGGAAACTGAGCATGATCCATTAAATATTTACAGAGTTTTAAGGGTTATTAACCCATCCCCGTATATGTATTATTTGAAATTTAGCGACTACAGGTTAATCGGTTCATCGCCGGAAATGCTTGTAAGGGTTGAAAATGGTTATGCGGAGACCTGTCCGATTGCGGGCACAAGAAAAAGAGGGGAGACAAAGGAACAGGATGAAGCGTTAGAGAAAGACCTTCTGTCAGATCATAAGGAGCTCGCTGAACATACGATGCTGGTTGACCTCGGAAGAAATGATATCGGAAAGGTTTCTAAGTATGGAACGGTTAAAGTAAAGGATCTAATGCATATTGAAATATACTCCCATGTAATGCATATTGTTACAAATGTGGTAGGTGAACTGAGTGACGACAAGACTCCATTTGACGCGCTTATGTCTGTGCTTCCAGCCGGAACTGTTTCTGGCGCTCCTAAAGTAAGAGCTATGGAGATCATTGACGAACTGGAGAATGTCAAAAGAGGTCCTTATGCTGGAGCTATTGGATATTTAAGTTTCAATGGCAATCTCGACAGCTGCATCACTATAAGAACGATGGTGTTAAAGGACAAAAAGGCGTATATTCAAGCCGGAGCTGGAATTGTAGCAGATTCTGAGCCTGAGAAGGAATACGAAGAAACTATCAATAAAGCAAAAGCTTTGATAAAAGCTTTAGAGGAAGTAGGTAGCATCAGATGATAATTATTATAGATAACTACGATTCTTTTACTTACAATCTCTATCAATATATTGGTGAAATCAACCCTGATATAGAGGTTTATAGAAATGATAAGATTACCATTGAAGAAATAATAGAAAAGAAACCAAGTCATATTATAATTTCACCTGGGCCTGGATTTCCAAAGAATGCAGGTATTTCAATACAACTTATAAAAGAAATAGGTCCAAAGATACCCGTGTTGGGGGTTTGTCTAGGGCATCAGGCGATTGGCGAGGCTTTTGGCGGAAAAGTCATACACGCAGAGGAACTAATGCATGGTAAGGCATCTGAAATTGAAATTGACAATGAGAGTCAACTGTTTAAAAATATGCCGGATAAAATACTGGCAGGAAGGTACCATTCATTGATAGTAGAAAATTCTTCTCTTCCAGATGATTTAAAGGTTACAGCTAAAACAGAAGATGGAGAAATAATGGGCCTTAGACACAAGGAATTTCCTGTGTTCGGAATTCAGTTCCATCCGGAATCCATACTAACTCCTGAAGGAAAGCAAATTATCAGTAATTTTCTTGATTATAAATAAAATAAATTAAAATCATTATTAATCTTACAAATTACAGAGCAAAATAACGAATGGTTTTAATGGTATTTTGCGATAGATAAAGATTAGTTGATTTTAATATAGTATGTCGGGGCAATGTACATTTTGCAATGTAAAAATGGATGTAAAATGTACATTGCAAAATATATAGCTAAAAAGTGAAGAGGGTGGGCGTATATGATTCAAAATTCTATTAAAAAGCTGGTTTTAGGAAATGATTTGACAGAAAATGAAATTATAGATTCTATGAACATCATTATGGAGG
>JAUZPS010000050.1 GCA_030705945.1 Bacillota bacterium | reverse complement strand
GTCTTGAAGTCCGAGAATTCCGATACGGACTGATTTGGGAAAATTTTTAAACGGATGGACTACATTCTCCGAATTACCACTGGAGCTGACACCCAAAAGAACATCTCCTTCGTTAATACCAAATCTATCAAGGATCTTGGTGAATACATCGCTTTTATAACTCCCATGATGTATGCAGCTGTTAATAAGCCCCTTTAAAGAAGTAATATCATGAACCCTGCTGTAAGCTTTTAACGACCCTTTGTATATCTCCCTTAGTTCATCTACAAAGTATGAGGCTATTGCTGAGCTTCCACCGTTTCCGAATGCATAAACTGAGTTTCCACTCATTAATTTCTGCCTGATGGAAAGAGTAATACTTGACAATATTTCACATGAGAAGCGGGAATTCTCAATGGATTGAAGCAAAAAACCACAGTATTCGTTAAAAGATTTCGCTCCTTCATCGTGAAAATCCGGATCGGTTTCATATGCCAGATGAGCCGAAACATAATGAAAAATTAATTGTACAATATCACTGGATATAAAAATGTTTTTTGAAGAAATAAAAACGGCGGTATGCACATTGTCACACGTTTCGGGTTGATTTGTGATTAAAATATTAATTCCACCCCTATGAAAGTTATAATCTAAAGCCTCTTTAAGTATTTTGCTTCTGTTCCCAAGCTGGATGCATATTAAAACATTTCCCTCCCCGAAATCCCGATGCCTTAAAGTCTCAACATAGTTGCGCGGATAAGGATAATCATTTCCGAATGCCGTCATTTCAGGCACATCCATATGAAGCGCCCTTAACCGGTTAAATTTGATGTAGTCAGCGCAGGCATGACTTATTGTATGACAATCTTGTTGCATTCCCAAAAACATTGTCTCTTTACCATGTATCATGGCTTGTTTCATGGCCTCAGCAAAGTCATTTATATTTTCGCGGCTTTTTTCCATGGTTTTCAATATTTCATTTTTCACTTCAAGAAGATATTTCTCGATATGTCCGATACTGTTAGTATTGGACTCTTCTACAGTAGAACTGAATAAAATTTTACTCTCCATACATGCAAATTGTTCATGCATAATGATTTCTCCTATTTTAAAGATTGCTTTAAAACCTCAACTCACAAGCGGCATAACGATTAAATTGCGTAGCGCATATGCAGGGGCTTGGAAGAAGTATTTCTCAAGATATCTCGAAGTGAAATTCCGTTAAAATCCTGTATATAGGAATCAAAATTCAAACCACTATTTGTTAATCTTCCATAAGATAAGGTTGTTCCGACAACAACACACCGTATACCCGCCCTTTCAAGCGCAATAATCCCAGAGATACTGTCTTCGAACCCAATACAGTTTTGGGGAAGGGCATCCAATTCTTCGCATGCTTTTATATAGACTTCCGGGTCAGGTTTAGGTTGTTTGACCTTTGAAAAGTGTATAATCGTTTTAAAATAGCGGGCGATATCAAGACTTTTTAGAACAAAATTTGCTTCTTCAAAGATAGATGAGGTGCCTAAAGCAATTGGTATTCCAGACTGCGCAAGGCTCTTAAAGAAACCAGAAAAGCCTCTCACAACGATATTGTTGACATTCATATGCAGCAGATGCTTGTAAATCTTCTCTTTTTTTAAACATAATTCATTGATATCATACTCAAGGATTTGCTGACCAAAAAGCAGTCTAGCGGAATCGACACTGCATGTCCCGAATACATTCCTTTTAAAATCGACGGTTTTATCCCACGTAATGTCGTATTCTTTTGAGACCTCGAACCAACTCTCTTCATGAAGTTTGCATGTATCTATGATCACTCCATCCATATCAAAAACTATTCCCTTAATTTTGCGATTACTCCTTTTATCCATTTTCCTTCCCCCTTTTGTCGCTATTGGCGTCATTTCAACGGTCTGTACTTTTAGTTTACAGATACATCATACAGAAATGTGCTTTCCGACAAAAGGTGCAATTGGTCACATTTTACAGCAAATAGGGGTGAAAAAAGTCACGACTTTTAAAAATCGTGACTTTTGTAAAGTAGCGCATAAATTCGCATCAATGAACCAAAGTAAAAATATTTTGTACTATATAAAAAGCAATTAATCTTTTACATTTGCCTATCTCAAAATAACGTTAAAGCGTTCGTTATTTTGCTCCGTCAAATGTAAGATTAATAGTGCTTTTTATATATATAAGTTACGAAAAAGATTTTAATCATATATCTTATTAAATATTCGTCCTATTATAGCTTAAATTTCAAGGAATTCAAATTTAATTTTATTGCGGTACAATCAAAGTTGTTTTATACTACAAAGTGTTAACATAAAAGTGTTAACATAAACGGAAGAAAAGATTGACAAGTAAAAAATATTTGGATAATATATTTATATTAAATTACAATATAGATAATATAGGATAGATAATATAGGAATAAAAAAAAAGAAAAATGAGTGAGAATAATAGTTGACAACTGAGAGTAGATAAGAAATATTTAAATATTAACATTTAGTTGGGGTTGTACATAGTTAAAAAGTATAAGTGAATATATATATCTATCGGCACAAAGCTCTATATATTTAAGAATGAAAGATGAAGCTTACCCCATTTATGTAAAAGTTGATGGTGTGAGTTTTTTTGTTTTTAATCTTAAGGCTTTATATCAAGTACTTATTGATTGGTAACCACTGGGAAGAGATGTTAGTCACTGATGAAGAAGAGGGAAATTCCCAAAGATTCGAGGATTTTTTAAAATAAACTGGCTAGGCGTTATGTTGACAAAAAGATCATCATCCTCCTAGATAATATGCGCCATTGCAGAGAATATGCAGCAATTAGGTATTGATTGTAGGTTAAGAGAAGGGATGTTGCAAAAAATGTCTAACATGATTTCATATATAAACAAACAGAATTCTGTATACCGATTAAAAGTAGAATTTTTTAATTTTGTTAACTATACTTATGTAATCGTGGATAAGAACAGTCGGCAAGCTGCCATTATTGACCCTGCATGGGATTCCAACAAGATAATTTCTTTAGTAAACGAACTGGATATTAAATTAACTACGATACTAATTACACATTTACATTATGATCATGTTAACATGGTTAACGTATTATTAGATAAATTTCATCCACAGGTGTATGTTTCTGCAAAGGAAATTGACTATTACGGATGTGATTTTAAAAACCTTAATGCGTTTAATGACTTCGAAATTATTAATCTGGGTAATACCCAAATTACATGTCTATTGACCTCAGGTCATACGGTCGGTAGCGCATGTTTTTTTATGTCTGATAGTATTTTTACAGGAGATACTGTATTTATTGAAGGATGCGGCATTTGCGCTACTGTCGGAGGGTCGGCGGAGGAAATGTTTGAAAGCATTCAGAAGATTAAGAAATATATTAATCCAGATTTGCGAGTTTTCCCAGGACATTCTTATGGAAAAATTCCCGGATATCCATTACGTTATCTAATAGAGAATAACATTTATTTTCTTATTGATAAAAAGGAGTATTTTATAAATTTTAGGATGCGAGAGAATCAAAAGAACATATACAAGTTTGTTTGACAGGTTAATAGAATGAAATATGAGTATGTGAAGTATGTTTCATCAGCATGGTGAAAGGAGTAAGTCTTAATGGGAAAACCAATTGTGTTTTCGTTTTCAGGACAAGGTTCTCAATACTACAATATGGGGAAAGCGCTATATATGCATTGCCATATATTCAAAAAATGGATGGATAAACTGGATGCTATTTTCCATGCCTCTACTGGTGAGTCAGTATTGAAAAAAATGTATTTTGAAAGTAAAAGAGAAGAGGTTGTTTTTAATCAATTACTATTCACTCACCCTGCAATTTTTATGGTGGAATATTCACTAGCTATGGAGTTGATTGAAAACGGGGTTGAGCCGGATTATGTTTTAGGAAGTAGTCTTGGAGAGTTTACTTCAATGGCAGTTGCGGGGATATTGGATGCTGAGGAAGTGTTTGAACTGCTTAATATGCAAGTGGCTTGCTTTGAAAGGTACTGTGAGAAGGGAGCCATGCTTGCCGTTTTTGGAAATCCCGCTTTATATAAGGAAAGCCCGATTTTAAATGAAAACAGTACATTGATTTCAGTAAATTACGATGCTCACTTTGTGGTTGCCGGGAAGATAGATGGCATAGAGAAAATAAAAGCTTATTTAAAAAATAGAAGTGTACTGAATCAGGATTTACAAGTTCCCTTTGCATTTCACACAAATCTCATTGACGAAGCAGAGCCGTACTACAAAGAGCTCATTAGTCATAAGGTATATCTGAAGCCGAAAATCAATATTGTTTCAAGTATGTATGGTAATTTGATAAAAGAAGTTTCTAGTCAATTTTTATGGGATATTGTACGAAAACCGATTTTATTCAGGGAAGCTCTCAAAAAGCTGGAATCGGGGCAGGAAAACATTTACCTGGATGTAGGACCGGGAGGAACCTGCGCGGGTTTTATCATACGTAATCTTAAAGAATCTTCAAAGTCTGAAGGTTATCCAATCATGACTCCTTATAACAATGATCTGGAAAACTTGGATAAAGTTAAGAAACTATTTCAAAGGAAGAAAAAGATATCATTTGAAAGGAGAGTCAAAAATATGCTGGTTTATGTATTTCCAGGTCAGGGCTCCCAACAGAAGGGCATGGGAGCAGATTTATTTGATGAGTTTAAAGATTTAACAGCCAAGGCTGATGAAATATTAGGCTATTCAATCAAGGATTTATGTATCAATGATCCGGAAGCGCAGTTGGCTAACACACGATTTACGCAACCATCATTATATGTTGTAAACGCCTTAACTTATTTGAAAAAAGTAAGAGAAACTGGTAAAAAACCTGATTATGTTGCTGGGCACAGTCTGGGAGAATATAATGCGCTTTTTGCCGCAGGGGTTTTCGATTTCGAAACGGGATTGAAACTTGTCAAAAGACGTGGAGAACTTATGGCGGGCGCTACAGGTGGCGGAATGGCTGCAGTTATTGGTTTAAGTGAGGAAAAGGTTGAAGAAATTTTAAAGAGTAACAGGCTCGAAAGTATTGATATAGCCAATTACAATACACCGTCACAAATAGTTATTGCAGGTCCTAAAAGTGATATTGAAAATGCAAAGCCGATTTTTGAGGCAGCAGGAGTAAGATCCTATGTTGTTCTTAGAGTAAGTGGAGCTTTCCATTCACGGTATATGACCGAATCAAGCACTGAGTATGAAGCTTTTCTCAAAGGTTTTACATTTTCAGAATTAAGTATTCCTGTTATTTCCAATGTTTATGCAAGGCCTTATAAGTATGAGAATATAAAAAAGAATTTGGTGGAACAAATCCGAAATTCCGTTAGATGGTCGGAGAGTATCAGATATATTATGGGCAAGGGAGATGCTGAAATATTGCAGATAGGGCCGGGAAACGTTTTAACCGGTCTTGTACGCGCAATTCAGAAGGACGCTGAACCGTTGATCGTACAAGAGGATGAGGCGTCTTCGGAAATAGAGGATGCGCATCCGATACTGCTTGAAGAATTGCCGGAAAAGTCTGATGCAGTTACTGAAGAGGTTTTAATAAATAAAATTGCCGGAAAGAAATCTATAAGGAATGCGAAAAAAGAAAAAAAGATTGAAGAACATCCCGTTATTTTGGAAAATTCCGGGGAGGAAGAAAAGAAAACCGTGGATAAGGACGACGTCAAATCAAAAGGTATGACTGTGGACGAGGACGACGTCAAATCAAAAGATATGACTGTGGATAAGGATGACGTTAAACCAAAAGGTTTAACCGGAGCATCACTTGGCAATGCCGATTTTAAGAAGGACTACAACTTAAAATATGCGTATTTGATCGGGGGCATGTACCGGGGAATAGCTTCAAAGGAGATGGTAGCGCGGGTTGGTAAGGCCGGCATGCTGGGATTCCTTGGTACAGATGGTATGAGTATTGATGAAATTGAGCATTCGATTATTTATATTCAAAAGGAACTAAATGATGGCCAGCCGTATGGAATGAACCTTATTTCGAATTCCAATCGACCACAACATGAAGAAAGAATCGTAGATCTCTTTTTAAAACACCGGATAAGAAATGTGGAAGCTGCTAGCTATATTAGCCTTTCTCCTGCAATTGTCAGATACCGGCTTACAGGACTGGAGCAGAACGGCGCCAAGGGTATCGTTATTCCCAACAGGATCATAGCCAAGGTGTCAAGGCCCGAAATAGCTGAACACTTTCTGGCGCCTGCGCCTGAAAGTATTGTACGGAAACTGCTTCAGGAAAACAAGATAACCAAGGAAGAAGCTGAACTGTCTAAAAAAATCCCTATGGCGGATGACTTATGTGTTGAATCAGATTCCGGAGGCCGTACCGACCATGGTGTTGCATTTGCATTAATACCTGCAATAAGAAGACTTCGTGATGAAAAAATGAAGAAATTGAGCTATGCAAAAATGATAAGGATTGGGGCTGCTGGTGGCATTGGAACACCTGATGCTGCTGCTGCCATGTTCGTTATGGGGTGTGATTTTATTCTGACCGGTTCTATCAACCAGTGTACGGTTGAGGCTGCTACCAGCGATGCAGTGAAGGATTTGCTTCAGCAAGCGAATGTACAGGATACTGAATATGCGCCTTCGATGGAAATGTTCGAATTTGGCGCCAAAATGCAGGCGCTGAAAAGAAGTTTGTTTTTTCCTGCAAGAGCCAACAAATTATATGAACTATACCATCACTACGATTCCATTGAAGAGATAGACCGGAAAACTAAAGCCCAAATACAGGAGATGTATTTTCGGAAAAGCTTTGATCAAGTCTATGAAGAGTGTAAAAAATACCAATCTTCACTGGAAATTGAAAGAGCTGGACGGAATCCGAAATACAAAATGGCAATGATATTCAAGTGGTATTTCAGATATGCGTCGGAACTGGCTCTAAACGGAAATCCAGGACAAAAAGTGGATTATATGATATACTGCGGTCCTGCCATGGGGGCTTTCAACCAGTGGGTAAAAGGGACACGGCTTGAGGATTGGAGAAACCGGCATGTAGACGAAATTGGCATAATGATTGTTGAGGAAGCTGCAAAGCTTTTGTCTCAAAGATTGGACTCAATAGATAAGTGAGATTGATTATTGAACTCAGCTATACCTTTAGAATATAAGCGGGAGGATGGAAGATTATGATACATATTCATCAAGTGAAAAAGGATTACTGCATAGGCAAGGCCTTCGTTCATGCTTTGCGCGGTATAAACCTTGATATTGGGAAGGGTGAATTTTTAACGATAGCGGGACCATCAGGGAGTGGAAAGTCAACCTTACTTAATCTTATAGGGTGTTTGGATTACCCGTCAAGCGGTGAGATCGTTATTAATGATGTCAGTATCGGTGGACTCAGAGATAGGGAAATGAATAATATACGATTGAATACCATTGGTTTTATATTTCAGTCATTCAATCTTATACCTGTATTAAATGTATTTGAGAATGTTGAGTTGCCCCTTTTGATTATGAAGGGTGTAAGCGCTGGTGAGAGGAAAAAAAGAGTCGATTACTTTATTGAAGCAGTGGGCTTATCGAAGCAGGTTAAGCAAAAACCTTCCGAATTATCCGGAGGCCAAAGGCAAAGAGTTGCAGTAGCAAGGGCTTTGGCGACCAAACCGAAGATTGTCCTTGCTGACGAACCAACTGCAAACCTCGATTCAAAAACAGGCATTGAGATTATTGAGCTCATGCATGAAATCAGCAGGCGCGAATCTACGACCTTTGTTTTTTCTACGCATGACCCGAAAGTGATGCAGCGGGCGGATCGTGTTGTGCGCATTGAAGATGGACTAATCAAAAATGGGGGAGAAATATGAGACTCTTTTTATTACCTCTCAAGAATGCTTATATAGGTTGGCGGCGTTCATTAACGTTGGGAACTTTTATATTCATAGTCAGCATTCTACTGGTTATATTCAATATGTTTATTATGACAGTAAAATCGAATATGCAAAATGCCATTATCAATTCCCTGACAGGTGATATTCAACTGCGTTCAGCAGGTACGGAGGAAAAGGATATGTTCTCCACCAGCGGAAACTGGGGAAAGGCCTCGATTCTTGACAATGAGCAGGTAAATACCATCAAGAATACAGTAAACAGATTTGATAAAAGAATTGTAATATATGACAGGATAAGGTATAACGCTTTCTTTGAATCCGACAAGGCGAAGGATGCCTTTATGTTTATCGGTATGGACCCTAAAAACGACCAATACAAAAAGGCTTTCAAATTGGAAGAGGGTAGATACCTGGAACCGGGGAACTTAAATGAAATTGTCCTTTCGAAAACTCAGGCCAAGAGTTTGGATGTAAAACCGGGTGACAATATAAAAGCGTATTCGAAAACCATAAATGGAGATATGGTTTCAAAGACACTGAAGGTCGTAGGTATAGGAGATTTTGAACTGCTGTCCTCCTTCAGCTTTTCTGTTGCTTATGTACATGTCGAGAGCGCCAGGGAGCTTGCTGGACTAAGAAGTGGTGAAGCAACAGATGTAATTACATATATTCCCGATAAGGGAAAAACAGATGAAATAGCTGGAGAAATTGCTTCCAGCCTAGACAAAGTAAAGCTTGACAAATCAAAAGTAAAACTTACTACATGGAAGGACATGGGCGGTTTTGTTATGGGGCTTATAACCCTTATAACAATGATGTTTTACTGCTTTATTATTATTTTGATGATTATTGTCGCTATTTTAATTATCAATCTTATATTTATGATCGGTATGGAGCGCCGCCAGGAAATGGGGACTCTCAGGGCTATCGGCTTCGGTGTTTTCAGGATCGTCACAATTTTTATGTCTGAAATCATATTCATCGCTTTATCATTCAGCATACTGGGTGTTCTGGCCGGAGCGGGAATAACGCTGTATTTTTCACAAAACCCTATTTTGGCTTCTCCGCCATGGGATTTTGCTATGGGAAAGCGATTCTTCTTTAACTTTGATTATTGGCAAATTATATACGTCTTAGGCATTGTTATGGTTTTTACCTTCATTGCCTCGTATTATCCTTCATACAAAGCAGCTTCACTAAAACCTGTTGATACCCTAAAGGAAGAATAAGCCCAAGGAGGTGGAATGATGAGTATTATATTAAAAATTGCATTTAGAAATCTGATTTTAAACCGAAAAAGATTCTTTTTAATAGGCTCGACAATATTTTTGTCCTCTTTGATGTTGCTTGTTTCCAGCGCGGCAATCAACGGAGTTCAAACACAGATACTGAAGAGTTATATCAATTTACAATCAGGGCATATAACCATTGTTCGGGAAGAAATGAAAAAGGTCAGCGATCTTGACCCCATGAGACTTCTGTTTTTAAAGAACGGCAATTATGACCCGGAAAAATTTTATTTGGATGAAAAGGCGCAAAAGCGTCTTAACGATTATGTAGACAAATACAAGGATGAAATCAAAGCGTTTTTTCCTTCTATCCGTGGAGGAGCGCAGTTGATTACCGATGATATCTCAGACGCAATGTTATCTGTCTATGGATTGTCGGAGGACAATGCTAAATTTCTCACTGACACCCAAACAGTTTCTACGGAGGAAGGGAAGCTGTTATCTGATGAAGATTACTCAATTTGTATTTGCAAGGAAAAGGCTGTAAGTGACAATCTCAAGTTGGGAGATAAGGTAAAAATAGGGGTTGTAACCCATGGCGGAAAGAGAAAGGAACTGGCTTTTACCATCAGGGGGATATACTCGAAAGGCGCCGGCTATGATGCATTTTACGGCTTTGTATCGGAAAAGAACGCTAGAGAGCTTTTTGAAGCTAAACAGGGATATTTCGACACAGCCAGGATTTATATGAAAGATATAAACAAATCCGTCAAGTTTGCTGGGGATTTGGACAAATACCTAATGAAAGAAAGTAATTTATTCAGAGCAGAATCGTATTTTCAGGCTTCAGCGTTTTATACCAATCTTGCGCTTATCCTTAAAACTTTTTTTACCGTATTTATTATCATATTGCTTTGTATTATTGCCGTAGGGCTGCGTTCGTCCATCAGAATGAATCTTTACGAACGAATGAAGGAGTTCGGAACCATCAGGTCTATTGGTTACAGCAGGTTACAAAGCTTCTTTATCATTTTTATGGAAATCTTTCTTTTGGCATTGATATTTTTATTTTTTGCTTTTGTAATTTCCTTTGTCTTAATTCTTATACTGGGGAATACAGGCATAAATGTAGGATCAGGCCCTATGAGCTATGCCATGGGGGGAGAGATATTCTATCCCGAAATGAAGCCGGGAGATGTACTTTTTGCTTTGGCTGCCATCATTGTTTTCGTAATGGCATCAACTATCGGTCCTGGATTGAAGCTGTGCTACCAGAATATCACCGATATAATGATGAAACGCCAAAAGAGGGTTTATCTTACGGTAGAATTGGCTAGGAGCCTTGGCGGTATGATTAAAGGAATCTTCACAAGAAGTAAAATGAAGTCCAAAGGTTTACAAAAAACATAATCTTGTTATGAAATGATATACAGTATATTGATTCGTTTTAGAGATAGCAAGGAGTATAGTTATGAAGTCTACTGGTAAAATCAAACGAAACATCGGTGAAAAAACCGTAAAAGCCAATTCACTCATTACAGAAAATTCTACATCTAAGGATGTAGCCATCGTCGGAATTGCCTGCCGGTTTCCCGGAGCAAATAATTACGATGAGTTCTGGAGAAACCTTGAATGTGGTGTGGATTCTGTGCGTGAGGTGCCACCTGAACGCTGGAGCGCTGAAGAGTATTATTCACGAAATATTGACGAGCCCAACAAGAGCAATAGTAAGTGGTTTGGGGTGGTTGACAATATTGACCAGTTCGACAACGGATTTTTTAATATTTCCCCCCGCGAAGCCAAAAATATGGACCCGCAGCAAAGAATCCTGATGGAGGAAACATGGCGTTGTATTGAGGACTCCGGAATTCCGCTGTCCAAGCTGCAAAATGCAGTAACATCAGTGATTGTAGGGGCAATGGCAATTGACTATTATCAAAATATCCATTCTCCAAATGCTCAAATTGACGGCTATGCTGGGATGGGCGTATACCATTCCATGCTTTCAAACAGGCTTTCTTATTTTTTAGGTTTCAGAGGAGAGAGTAAGACTGTTGATACCGCGTGTTCGTCAACCCTTTCAGCTCTTTATGATGCCAGACAATTATTATATCTGGATCAGTGCGATTATGCACTGGTAGCTTCGGTTAACTTAAATATCAATCCTTCAAGGAATATCATGTGGGCAAAAAACCGGATGCTGAGCCCGGAAGGCAAATGCAAAACCTTTGACAAAGATGCAAACGGCTTCGTTTCCGGTGAAGGCGCAGGAGTACTTTTACTGAGGCCGCTTTATAAGGCTGTAGAGGAGAAGAACAATATATATGGAGTAATCAAGGGAATTGCCATTAATCATGGTGGAAGGTCCAGGGCTTTTACAGTACCGAAAGTCGCGTCGCAGCGAGATGTTATTTTGGCTGCCTATGAGGACTCGGGGATAAGCGCGGACACTATAACCTACGTGGAAGCCCACGGGACAGGCACTTCTCTTGGAGATCCAATCGAAATAGAGGCTCTAACCCAGGCATTCAGAAAGTATACTCGGAGAAACTGTTACTGTAAAATCGGTTCTGTTAAAACCAATATAGGGCATCTGGAGTCAGCCTCCGGCGCTGCCGGTTTATTCAAGGTGCTTATGATGCTGAAACATAGGAAGATTCCCAGAACATTGAACATTAATACTATAAACCCCATCATTGATTTTAAAGAAACCCCATTTTCTCCTGCTACCGAGTTGGATGTATGGAAAAGCGCAGGGGAAGGCATGCCTTTACGCGCGGGGATCAGCGCTTTTGGCCTTGGAGGGGTCAATGTTCATGTAGTTGTGGAGGAATATAAGGTAAAGAAGGAAGTTATAGAGGAGGAAGACATCTGTGACAATTTGTTTGTCCTTTCTGCAAAATCGACAGACAGCCTGAAGATGATGCTTACGGAATGGAATGCTTTTATAGAAAGTGAACGCTTATCCACTCTTAGCCTGCATGAGATTTGCAGGACTATGCTTACGGGTAGAAACGCCTTCTCTTACCGCTGGGGCAAGATCGTCAAAAGTAAGAAGGAATTGGTCCAACGCCTCAAAGAGGCCGATATACGGGATGCGCATAAAAAGTCTGAAAAACCCTGGTGCCTGATGGCGGGGGATGTGTCGCTGGAGGAGCGCTTCCGCCTTGCGCGCCTTACAAAGGAAAGAAAATTATTTAGTGGAGTGTTGGAGCTTGTTAAAAGCGCTGCGATGGAACTGGAGGACGGGGAAAAACTGTGGGAAGGCCTGCTGGATAATAGGACAGAAGAAGGTTTGCGCAGTCTGTTCCCTTTTATCGGCAGCTTTACACTGCTGACGACACTGAAGGAGCTGGGACTTTCACCGGCTATGGTTACTGGTTGTAAGAACGGAACATGGGCAGCCCTTGCTTTGAGCGGGATGATGGCTTTGAAGGATATATTGCGTCTCTTAAGTGGAGCCGGTGAATTGAGGTCAATGGAGATACGCCGGCCAATAGTTTCTTTTTACGACCCGATTGAAGGCGCAACCTTGAAGCCCTTTAAATTTGACAAAGAGTATTTGAATTTTATCAGGGATGGTTTAGCAGATGGGATGAAGACAATATATGATGATTGTGTTGCAAAAGCCCGTTTGCTGTTAGACAACCAGTATACATTCAAAAGGTATATGGAGGAATGGTGTGAAGCGTTTAAAAAATTCGGACTGGACTTGGATAAAGTACTCTACAGCGAAAAACCGGGAACTGGAGATGACCTGGATGAAGCCGAAAAACTGCTGTTGTTGGCTGCTATCATCAGCTCGCTCCAGAAACTAAACAGGAAATGGGATTTTACAAGGAAGACGTCAGCGAGCAATAAGAAGTTCGCTGAGCTTCTGGATTTGGTCACTGATGAGGTGATGCCGCCAGAGGGCTTGATAGAGCTGCTGGTTTCTGCTAATCCCGATTGCGAGGCGCTGGCGTGTAAACTGGATGAGCGGCAGGACAGAATGAATTTGGCAAATCCGTATCTTTACATTAGAAACTTCAGTAAAAATATCACCGAAAAGAAGGATGTCTATCATTGGATAGAAGAGCTGTTATCAGGAGAAACCATACATTTTGAAAACATTACTTCCAAAAATATTGCGGTTATCGGTGACATACCTGAAGGGCAAGTACCAGCAGCAGTTAATCTTGGAATGAAAACAGGGGATGAATTGGAAAAAGTTTTACTTGAACTATGGCTCAGCGGCGCGGATGTGAAATGGTCCAATCTCTACGTCGATGGTTCGTTTTACAGGGTTCCGCTTCCGACATATTCCTTCAATCGGGAAGTCTTCTGGATGGAGTGTAAAACGGATGTACATACTGGTGAAGCGCTCCATCCGCTTATAGAAAAAAACATATCTGATTTTAATGGGGTGGCATTTGAATCATTGTTCACCGGAAAGGAATTTTTTCTTGCACATCATGTGGTCAACCTTCAAAAGATCCTTCCGGGAGTAGCTTATTTGGAGGCTGGAAGGGCTTCCGGGGAATTCGCGGCGAAAAAGCAAGCGAAGTATTTGCGAAAGATTACATGGCTAAGACCTTTTATACTTTCGGATACATGCAACAGATTAAAAATTGATGTACGTACTGAGGATCAAAATGGCATTATATGCGAATTCAGTACTCAGGATGTCAATAAGCAAAGAGTTGTATGCGCGAATCTTGAAGTGATATTCGGTGATTTAACGGACCATCGTGAATATTTCGATTTTGAAGCTGTCAAAAGGCGTTGTAATTATTCTTTGCAAGGCAATGACTGCTACGATTTCTTTAATAGCATAAGTCTTAAATATGGGGAAAGCTTCACGACAATAAAAGAGTTTTGGTGTAACGAGAATGAGGCTGTCTCAAGGCTTGAGCTTTCCAATAATTATGTGGACAGGCTGGATAGCTTTGTAATGCATCCTGGAATTATGGATGGGGCGCTCCAAACAGTATTGAACTTAATTTATTACAAGATTTCAAATATAAAAAGACCCTTCATGCCATTTTCAATGGAAGAGCTGGAAATAGTGAGCGAAGTAAAGCAAAAAGGTTTTGCGTATGTAAAAGCTGCTGAAAATAACCTTTACCACGTTGCTCTATTAGATGAGGAGGGCTCTGTATGTATTAAAATGAAGGGTATATCCTTTCGAGAGGTGAAAGCTGACGATGAATTCTTTTATATGCCGGTATGGATGCCAATGCAACCGGAACAAAGCAATCGGATTGCAGATAGTGGTGTCGGCGGCGAAGGCAATATTCTGATTGTGTATCCACAGGATGAGTTTGCATTAAAGAAGCAATTGACAGACTGCCACAAACAGGAAAAAGTTTTTTCCATTATTCTTGGAGAACAGACAAGACAACTCTCGGAGAGTGATTGGGAGATAAACATCAAGGAGCCTCTGGCGATAGACAGTTGCATGAGCTCAATGGGTGAAGTACAATCGGTTTATTTTCTCGGGGGAACTTCGGTACAACCCTCGGATATTTTGAATCTGGAGCTGATTGATCAAAGTGTGGAAAGGTACCTCCTGTCATTGCTCAGACTGGTTAAGTCCCTAAATGACCGAGGCTATTCAGCCAAGCATTTAAACATCAAAATTGTCACCCATAACGTGTACAGGATTACCGGAAACGATGGGATAAATCCTCTGGGAGCAGCCCTAAATGGTATGGCTAAGTCGATAGCCATGGAATACGGAAGATGGAGGATGTGCTGCATTGATACCGATTACAGTGGGGCAAGTAACGAAGAGCTTACTGGTCAGGTAAGGGGTGTTATGGATGAGCCTTGGAACAATAAAGGCGAAATAGTTGCGCTCCGTAACGAACAGCGGTATGAAAGAAAAATCAACCCGGTGCTTCTTCCCCCAATTGAGGACAACCCCTTCAGAAGCTGTGGAGTATACTTGATTATTGGCGGAGGAGGAGGGATTGGCCTTGAGTTGGGACGATATCTTGCCACGGAAGTTCAGGCGCGACTGGTACTGGTTGGGCGTAGTGAGCCGGACCCGGTAAGAAGAAAAGCCATGGAAGATATTGAATCAGCGGGTGGCAAGGTTACATACATACAGGCTGACGTGTGTGACATGGTTGCTATGAAAAAGGTCATTGAGAAAACAAAAGAGCTCTACGGCAGGATTAATGGGGTATTTCATTCGGCCATTGTTTTAAGGGACAAAAGTATTGGAAATATGGAAGAAGAAACATTGTTATCTGTTCTCGCTCCTAAAGTAAGGGGCAGCGTAGTTTTAATGAAGGCGCTGGAAGGCGAGTCTTTGGATTTTGTGATGTTCTTTTCTTCGGTGCAGTCATTTATGGGGAATTCAGGTCAGAGTAATTATGCAGCTGCATGCGCTTTTAAGGATGCATTTGCAGGTTATCAGGGACGGGAAAGATCCTATAAGATAAGAACCATCAACTGGGGCTATTGGGGCAGCGTGGGGATTGTTGCAACAGAGGAATACAGTAAACGGCTTTCAGCTAAAGGCTTGAAGTCTATACGTCCTGAAGAGGGAATGGAAGCGATAAAAAGAGCGCTTTTACACCATGGGGATCAGCTTGTTGCTATGAAAGCCGATAAACACTTTCTTGAGAGTATCGGTGGCGATGCGGACAGCACATGGGAGGCCTATCCTGCTGTAATGGAGCCAATACTTAATGCCCGGTTGAATATTAATAATCAGCCATTGATAGAATCAGCGGTATTGGAGCAATCACATCTGGGACTTAAGCGCCTTGAAGAACTG
>JAUZPS010000005.1 GCA_030705945.1 Bacillota bacterium | reverse complement strand
CAAATGAACCCCAAAAGAATGATTTAGTCACTACAATACCAGAAAATACAAAGCAACCTGCGCCAAGTATAGACGAAAATCTTTATGAACCTAGTTACAAAGATATTAGCCTCAAAACTGATGTCTCAGATTTGAAAGAGATATCAAAAGAATTACTTGAGATGTATTTAAAATCATTTAAAGAAAACAAAGTAACTGACTATGATAGAATTAGTGATTCCAAAATAGAAGATATAGAGATAAAAAATGGGAATATTGATAAATTTCAATTTTATGTTTCATATTCTATTAAGCCTGCTTCGGAAAAGTATATATTAGCAGGAAACGGCGTACAGGAACCAGATGGCTGGATCAAACATAGAGTTTATTTTATAAATGTAAAGAAGGAAGAAGAAGGATATAAAATATTAAGTATTGGAACAAGCCCTTAAGCACGATTTTACATATCGATGCATAGCTGTAAAGGTGAGGTCAGAAAAGTCATGAAGCAAACCGCGCCACACCGTCTCGCTGGGCAACCGGCACGTCTACTGTGACTATGATATTCTCTGGCTGGACACACATTCTGCGCCGATTATCTGAGGAAAGTCTTTGAAGAGTTATTTTAAGCAGCTAAACTGGTTGTGAGGTGGTTAATATCAGAAAGAAATATATTGTTTTTATTAGTTGTAGCTTGATAGTATTAGCAATTGCGCTAATGTATAGTATGTTTTGTCAAAATGTAAATGTTAATTTTACAAAGAAGATAACATTTACATTTGACTATTTTGAAAAGAAAATTAATGTTCAGATTATAGATGATAATGATAAAAATCTACTTGTATCAATTTGTAAAGGTATGGCAATTTCAGGTAGTCCTTCTTGTGGGTTTGGAACAGCAGAAATTACATTTGAAGGGAAGAACAAAAAAATATCAATATATCCAGCTTGTGATGGATGTGACTTAATGAGAGTTAATGATACGGAAAAATATTTTTCGATTGGAAAAGAAAATAGAAAAAAACTTGTTGAGATTCTTGAAAAATATGGCGCGAAATTTCCGTGTAATTAATATAAGGATAGACCATCCATGCTCTATTCTGCTACGCGGGTCAGGGAAACCGATTTTTTCACTGCTTTTACAAGAAACGAGTTTGTAGCGATAATGGTGTATTTACGAAGAATACGAATTTGTTTTTTCGGGATATAGCTTCATCTAACTCCAAAGTGTTTGAAGATGCTTGGAATTATTATAGAAATTTTTAAAGCGCATTTTACACGAAAGTCTCTGGGGTCAATTTGACGGACTTCACCTAATATGTTCAAAAAAGACATAACCATACAAGTTGATGTTAATTGATTTTATTGTGGTAGTTGATTTATCTAGATTGATGTCTGAAGTTGGAGATGATATTATATGAAATTTAAAAAGCTTATGAAGTATTTGAATTTATTTACAGCATATATATTTGCAAAATGCTCAAATACTACACCTTTTGTAAGAATAATACCTACAGATAAATGCAATCTAAAATGCGAGTATTGTTGGCAACATAAAAATTCTGATTTGGAAATTAACGAAGAGGAATATAAATTAATCGTAAAAAAAGCAATCAACTTGAAAGTTGGCATTATTTCATTTCTTGGCGGAGAGCCATTAATATGGAGATTTATATACGATGCAATAAAACTTTGCAGTGATATGAATATTATAACTGATATTACAACAAATGGAACACTATTAAATAAAGAAAGTATTATGAGATTATCTGAAAACGGTTTAGATTTCCTTAACATTTCTGTTGATGGAGTAACTACTGTCAAGAATCTTAAATGTATTGAAAAAAACATTGAATATTTAAGAATAGCAAGAGATAAATATGGCGTTAAAATTAGAGTAAATGCAGTTATAACAACAAAAAACTTTGATGAAATAATGATGATTATAGAATACTTAAACCAATACAGGATACCAATATCACTTGGATATGCGATGCCTTCCTTAGAACATAAGAGAATGGAAGGAGAGATATTTTTCAGTGAACAAGATAAGCAGTTAATTGATACTATAATCAAGTATGTCCGCACTAAGAAAAAAGAAGGTTATAAAATCATTGACCCAATAGATTATTTCGAAAATATATATAAATATATTAGGAGAGAGAAGTTTTGGGAATGTAATTATCCGGGCGTTTTCGGGTGGATAAACGTTATTGGTGGTTGTAAAATTCGAAGTTGTACAAAGAAGATGGATGAACTTAATTATAGTTATTTGGATTTGAATAGCAAGAAAATAAAGGAACTAAAATTGCTGCTATTAGAAATGACAAAGGAATGTAATAAAAAATGTTACTCCAATTGCGCTTATGATTCATATTATTATAAAAATAACAAAATCAAGTTATTTAAAAAGCTATTGAATTAGAGACGAATAATCTGACTATCTTACAGGGCTAAGGATTTATATATAGAAATAGCCAATATATAAAGGATTTCAAACTGAAAAATGATTAATCTTTAAGTATAGGTTTTTTACCAGACTTGGAAGTAATAAAATCAAGAATTACTTTATCTCTTGACTTATTTGGTGATTGGCCGAATCCGTTATTACTATATTCTTTATTATCATCAAATTTGATGACGAATTCAAAGGTATCTTCAGTATTTCCCCGCCTATCTTTTCCAAGGGTTTTTAAACGTATTTCTCTTATTTGGGAATATGTGTACTCTTTTTCTTTAATGATATTATTAAATATTATTTTATTGTCAAGGAAGACTGCATACCAGTTCATTACAATAAATAGAATGGGTGTTATAACTATGACAATTATGGCATAGGCAATGTTAACTTTCTTTTTTGAGCTGGCTGAAGTTATGCCGCCCGGCATTTTCCACATTTCCAATACATCAAAATAATATTCTTTGGCTATAAGCCTTAATGTAATATCCAATAGAATTATGGTAAATAAAGACCCTGTAAAGATGCCGGCTATTGTGTAGAATGAAAAGCTTGGTGAGTATATATAGAGCGGATTCTTTATATGTGTCAAATTAAGCTTGGAGAAAAATGTAAATAGTCTGTACCATATTAATGTGGAGAATATCAGATAAAATGTGAATATACAAATTGATATACTAAAGTAACGGTTTGTTTTTTTTAGTTGATTTTGATTGTCAGCTGAATATTTATGCGGCGCCCTTTTCAAATAAAGCTTATAAATGAAGAAATTAATAATAAGTGAGACTACAGATAGTACAAAGCCGATATTCAAATTTGGTACCCTCCTTAAAAAATTGCGCAAATAATTTCACAAAAGCTTTGGTTATTTTTCCTATATTTCATTATATAATTTTAAAAAATATTTGTAAATGATGTAAAGATCAGTAGGATCTGGATTTAATGGTACTGATGATGGTATAATTAATGTTGAAGCATTAGAATATTGGTAATAGTTTGAGGCGCCATCCTTGGCTCGGGGTTAATATAGATGCTTTTAGGGCTTATTATAAAGGAAAGCTAAAGGTAAGATACATAGATGAAAAAACTGATAATAATTAATGGGACTATGGGTGTTGGCAAAAGTACTGTTAGCAAAGAATTAAGTCAGAGATTACAAAACTCTGTATGGCTTGATGGTGATTGGTGTTGGATGATGAACCCATGGAATTTCAGTGATGAAAATAAAAGTATGGTTATAGATAATATCTGCTACATACTTTCTAATTTTCTTAAAAATTCATCATTTGAATATGTAATTTTCTGTTGGGTGCTTCACTTGGAATCTATAACTGATTTAATACTTGAAAGACTTAAGAGCGTTGAGTTTCAGACTTTCAAAATAACACTTACATGCGCCAAGGAAGAATTGGTTGATAGAATAATAAAAAGAGATGGAATAAAATCCGGAAACGTTGAAAAGAGTATTGATAGACTTTCCTTATACGAATCTATGAACACTATAAAAATTGATACTTCTGATTTAAAGGTCGAAGAAATTGTAGCCAATATAATTAAAATTCTTTAGAATATCAACGCATACAAGGGTAAGGGCGCGTCCTTAGAATTTGAAATGGGTATGCTGATGAAGTTCATTTTGCGCCTGTAAAATAAAAATAGGTTGTGTAAAGGCTCTAGATGTGGAAAGTAATTGCAGGAAGTGGTTTTCAAATATAAAGGCATTAAAAAGCTTTAACCCATAGTACTGCAACATTTAAGAAAGAATACTAAATAAAGGGGAATAAGATGTTAAAAGCTGTTATTTTTGATATGGATGGAGTTATAGTAGACAGTGAACCTATTCATTTTGAGGTTGATAAAAGAGTAATGAAAAAATGTGGTTTTATTGCTAGTGATGATATCTTAAATCCATATGTTGGAGTTTCAAACCCAGAAATGTGGAAGGATTTGAAAGAGAAATATAACTTAATTCTGAGTGTGGAAGAATTATTGAAGTTACAGTCTGAATTAAAAATTGAAGTTTTGAACGAAACAAAAATAGAAGCAATAGATGGAATTATAGAGTTACTAAGTGATCTAAGGCGCAATAAAATTATATTAGCAGTAGCCTCTTCCTCACCAAGATTATTTATTGAAACCATACTAGAAACAATAAAAATAAGAGAATATTTTAATGCAATATTAAGTGGTGAAGAAGTTCAAAGAGGAAAGCCTTACCCTGATATTTTTTTAAAGACTGCAGAAATGTTAAAAGTTAATCCACATGAATGCATAGTTATCGAGGATTCTACAAACGGTGTAAAAGCTGCTTTGTCTGCAGGAATGAAATGTATTGGATATGCTAATTTGAATTCTGGTTCACAAGATCTATCAAGAGCTTCTACAATAGTTGATAGCATATGTGAGATTAACCATCATTTTATGATAAGTATCATGTAGATTGGTATATATAGGGAAGCAATATCGAGTCACTTTCTGGCCTCTGGAGGACTCACCCATCCTAAAACAAACCGTCTCAGAGGAAGCTGCGAGAGTAGGAGTATGAAGTATTTCTCTTAAGTAAATTCATGCATAATGATGCCGTTACAACTTCTCGAGCGTTTATGATGATGTTTTGAGGGGATATCTATTTATAAAAATTAGCTGCATTTAAAATTCACAAGGTTAGAAAAATATCTTGCTTGGTAAAGATTATGAATTAGGAGTTGGGATTGATGATAGAATTTATTATAAATAATTTTTTCTTAATTGCCAAACTAATAATATCTATAGGAGTTGTTTTGTGTGTATTAGCGGTATCAGTAATAAGAGGTAATAACAAAAAAAGAAACATTAATCTCATAAATAATAACCTTACAAACAATAATCTTACCAAGGAAAATACAGAATTAAGAGTTGATTATATTAAAAATGATAAGGAAAAGATAAGTAGAAATAATAGAATACTAATGGGTTTTGGAGTAACGACAATTGTAGTAGGAATTATTCTGTTTGTAGTAGGGATTTTTGCAATTATTTTTGTTATATATATCTTGTTTATTCTTAAAAATCTATTTGATGAATTGGGTGGTTGATTAACTCTCTTCAATTGTTCTTTCATAAAATTATGTGTGGAGGTAGAAATGGACTGTAAAATACGTCGTTGGAGAATGGAAGATGCTCCTTATCTTGCAGAAGCTTTGAATAATAAAAATATACATAATAATTTGCGTGATGGGTTGCCGTTTCCGTATACGGTTAGTGATGCGGAAAAGTTTATTACAGCGATGTTGAACTCCGATATAAATAAAACTTACGCATTTGCCATAACTGTTGATGATAAAGCGATTGGAAGTATTGGCGTTTTTCGTAATGAAAACATACACTTTCGAACTGCAGAAATGGGCTATTATATAGCTGAGCCTTACTGGGGGCAGGGTATTGGAACGAGTGCTGTTAACCAAATATGTCGGTACATTTTTGACCATACGGATATTATTCGAATTTATGCAGAACCATTTGCTTATAATATGGCTTCCTGCCGTATTCTTGAGAAATCTGGTTTTGTTTGCGAAGGTATTTTGAGAAAAAATGCAGTGAAAAACGGAAAGATAATTGATATGAAGATGTATTCTTTGTTAAAAATATAAGTTTTGTTTTAAGTTATGGGAAAAATGTGGTAAAATTGTTATTGTAAATTTATTTGAGCCACACCCATTTATCAGCGTGAAGAGCGTCTGAGAATAATGGCTCTGCAGGTCAGATTCATAGACAGGCAGATATACCTGATGATATATGAAAGCATGGCTCAGAGACTGCGTCTTTCTATGCGCGGGTTTAGAATGTTATGGCTTCGAAGATTAAACTTAACATATGCTTGAAATTATGAAATAAAATTAGAAAGGGTATTCAAAATGGAGAATATTATAATAAGAGAAGAGCGAGAATGCGAATGGTTTGAAACAGAATATATGACAAAGAGAGCATTTTGGAACCTTCATATGCCTGGATGCAATGAGCATTATTTAGTTCATATCCTTCGATATAACAATGATTACATTTCTGAATTGAGTAGAGTTGCAGAAGTTGATGGAAAGATTGTTGGAACAATTATGTATTCAAAAGCATACGTTATGGATGGAGAAAATCGAACAGATATAATTACTTTTGGTCCTTTATGCATTGACCCTGAGTATCAGAAAAGAGGTATTGGTGGAAAATTATTAGAGAACACTATGCAGGTGGCAAGAGAGCAGGGATACCGCGCAATTATTATCTTTGGAGAGCCTGAATATTATCCTCGTTATGGTTTTAAGCCATGTGATCATTTTAATATTACAACAAAAGATGGTAAGAATTTTGATGCATTTATGGGAATCGAATTGGCGCCTGGCGGGTTGGATGGAGTGAAAGGAAAGTTTTATGAGTCTAATGTGTTTGATGATTGTAACTCTGACAAAGCAGATGAATATGATAAAGAGTTTCCATATATGGAGAAACTCAAACTTCCAGGACAATGGGCATAAAGTAAAACTGAGTAAATTCGCGATTTTTACATAATGTTGCTGAGACTCAAACAAAGCGAACCTTTATAAAACTTTACATTTGATTATCTATTTCAAAACATGCCAGAAAATGCACTGTTAGAGGGTCAGGAAGAATAACTTCGTGGGTGATTCCATGTAAAAGGTTCGCGCAGGAGTTATTATTATGATAGCTGAGGACAGATTGATATGGTATTAAAAATTAAAAATATATCGGTGGGCGCATTTGTTCTGGCGCTGATAATGTTGTTGAGCGCATGCGGTTTAGCTGCAAAAGAGGAGACAGCAAACGTGTCGGATTACAGTTTGTATTTTGGTTTAGGGGGAAAACATGATAAAGCTTATTTGATTAAGAATGATATTTTTCCAGAGGCTATTCCATCAACAGCAAACGTTGAGAAGTTTCAGTATTGTTACTACAATTCGTTTGATCCCAACTATGTGTGTTATCTTGTGTATACTTGTGATGATGACGAATATAAAGCTGAAAGAGAGAGGCTATCAAAAATTCGGTCATCAGATAAATATTTAATATATGGAGCTACTGGCTTTAATTATCCGGTATGCGCGGTACATGCTGATAGCTATAATGGATATGTTTACGCTTTATCAGATGAAAAGAATAAACGTTTTATATATGTTGAAATATCTTTTTGTAATTATTTTTGTGATGTCGATTACACGAAGATTATCAGTAAAGAATTTCTCCCAATTGGATTTGACGCTATGCAAGGGAATGCAACTAGAAAGCGTTTTGAGGAGAAGAATAAGTAAGGTAGTATCAAAAAAAACAACTGGTCAACTGGTCGTTTCAAAAACTTGATATAATGGGTTTTCGTCGTATAAACTTGAACAAGGAATTTTTTGAAACGCCCTAATACAATTATAAAACCTATATCTATGGAAACAAACCCAGAGTGAATAACAAAATTGCTAAAGGAGTTTGTAAAATGACTCAAAGTAAACAGAGTTAACTTTAAAGAATTGGAGAATGCATAATGAAATTAGTGATTCAACAAAAAGTGTTTTCATGGGGAGACAAGTTTACTGTAATGGATGAATATGGAAATGTGAGGTATAATGTTCAGGGAGAAGCTTTTTCGATTGGTAATAAACTTCATATTTATGATACCGCACAAAATGAAGTTGCTTTTATACGCCAGAAAGTCTTTAGCTTCAAACCTCGTTTTTATGTGTTTCAAGGCGAAAATCAGGTGGCAGAGATAGTTAAAGAGTTTACTTTCTTTCATCAAAAGTATTCAATATCAGGCCTTAACTGGGATACAGAAGGAAGCTTCAGCGCTCACGATTATTCAATAAGTGAAAATGGAAGTCCGATTGTTTCTATACATAAAAAATGGTTCAGTTGGGGTGACTGTTATGAACTCGATGTTTCAGAATCAGCAAATGAGATAATTACTCTGGCTGTTGTTCTTGCGATTGACTGTGTAATGGCAGCTGATGATAATTAAGTATCTCCACCGCCATGTATTTGATCTGAAATACAGAGGTTATGCTCAAAACCATGATTTGATTATTGTTCAAGGCATTTTGTTCGCATTTATCAATGCTCGTATCATAAGAGAATCATGTTGTAGAAATTGTAAATGATTTATTCTATCAGAAAACATTTACAAATAACTCTGTAACAATTTCATCCTCGGACAACAAAATATCAAACATCCATTTTGAATCAGTAGGGGTTAGGCGAAGATATACCGGTTTATGTCAAGGCTAATGAATATTTTTTGATAAAGTGATATAATGGAAAGAAAAACAGAGAGATGTACAGGGGGAATGAAAATGTTAAAAAAGGCAAGTATTTATGGTCTTTTGCTCAATCTGGTTATTATTTCATTTTTGAGTTTTACATCAAGTGTTACATCAGCAGCACCACCAACAGGGTATGATCAATACAGGAGCAACATAGCTCATGGGGCCGTCAAAACAATAACCTATTATTCCACAACAACCAAGTCTGACCGAAAAGCCATGATTTATACTCCACCAGGTTACACAACAAATCAAAAGTACAGTGTAATGTACTTGTTGCATGGTGTTGGAGGGGATGAAACTGAATGGTATAAAAATGGAAGTCCCACTAACATCTTGGACAATCTTTACGCTGAAAACAAAATAACCCCCATGATTGTAGTGTTTCCAAACTGCAAGGCTGGGGCTGATACTTCCGGCTTTGAGACTTTCCAATATGATTTGATAAAGGATCTGATACCATACATTGACTCCCATTATCCAACATTGACTTCAAGCGCAAACAGGGCCATCGCTGGATTGTCAGCAGGTGGGGGGCAGGCAATGAATTTTGGGATTAAGTACATAGATTACTTTGCCAACATCGGAGGATTTTCACCTGGTATGAACACATATTCACCCCCGAGTACCCTTGCGCCTAATCCATCACTAATCATCCAGAAAACAAAGGTTGTATGGGTATCGGCTGGTGATCAGGATGCTGCCCTCAGTATAGCTCAAGGAATACATGATTATTTTGTGAAAAACAATGTTCCTCATACATGGTACCATGCTCCAGGTAGCCATGACTGGCCTATTTGGAAGGACAGCTTGTATCAATTTGCGCAGTTGATTTTCAAAGGGTCCCCAGCGACACCCACCATCACAACAAAACCAACACCAACATTAACACCAACTTCAACTCCGACTTTAATAGCAACTTCTACTCCAACACCAACGCCAATAAAAACAATTAGCATTGACTTAAATCATGATGGAGTGATTAACATTGCGGATGTTATATTATTGGCGAGCAGGTTTAATTCAGTGAGAGGGGATGCCAGATACCTTGAGGAATTCGATTTGAACAAAGATGGTTCAATAAATATGTCGGATTTTATGATGATTTCAGTGAAGTTCAATACAGTTCTGTAAGGGTTGATATGGTTCTGTAAGTTTGTTAAAAAATGGATACTGCTTGGCAGTATCCATTTTTAAATTTTAGTTATCAAGCTACACCATCAAATACAAACATTTCAGCCTGTGGTTTATTAGCAGTCATCTTTTTCTAGATGAAATAATTGAAAATTTGAAAACTATTCAAAGTATCAAGGGGTGAAGCTTCCTTTGCTACGGGACTATGAATGGTATCGCGAAGAAATGATATTTTGATGAGGTATTTATGAAAATATATATTACAAGACATGGTGAAACAGAATGGAATCAAAAAGGACTAATGCAAGGGTAGATGAATTCTGATTTAACTGAAAAAGGAGTAGAAAATGCCAAAAGGCTTGGAGAAAGTTTGAAAGGTATTTGTTGTGTTGTTACAAGCGACCTGAATTAGGTCGCTTTTCTTCTATGCATTTACATTTTGGGTCTGCTGAATTTTGACTTGAGGGAGGTTGCTGTGGTAAAATAAGGTAGGAATTGATTGCTGCTACCAGACAGATTCAACGTGTAGTGAACACCGAGGAAAAGCTGTCAAGGCCGTGAATCTAATGAACTGGAAGGCTTCTGAATCAAATGCCCGGTTTCGGATGACTAGGAGGGCTCAGTGAGGTAACAAGGATGTTATATGTAATGCCATACAAAGTCTGTTTGGTAAAGCTCTGCTACAAATACTTAGATTAATAATGCTAACCATATTTCGATGTTATTAGAACATTCGGATCAAATTGTTAAAGGTATTGAAGATTTAGTTATTAAAACAAGAAAAGTGACTTCAAAGTGCTTGGATATTTGAAGGAGTGGTTTGCGATGAAAAAAGTATTAATTATTTTAGTTTGTTGCATTTTTGTTGTTGTTTGTAGCTTGGTCATTCATAATGCTTTAAAACCAAATGACAGACCTTTAACTTATGAAATTGGGAATGTCAAAAAAAATATAAGCAAATTGAAGAACAATTATAAAAACACACTAAATAAAAATGAAGGATATTGGGTAATGTGTGATGGCTGTCAAATTCACTACCGTACTGATGGTGTTGGAAAGGCAATACTGGTTATTCACGGCGGACCTGGGGAACCTTATAAAAAGCCGTGGGAAGGGTTGAAATTAATAAATCAAAAGTACTCGTTCGTTTACTACGATCAGCGTGGCTGTGGCAAATCGACCCGGTGTGTAAACAAATTTGATTCAAATAATTGGAGTTTGTGTCAGCCTGAACTGTATAACAAACTTGGTATTGAGCCCGCTTTAAGAGATATAGAAGAAATAAGGAAAATAATAGGGATTGATAAGATTACACTCATAGGTCATTCGTATGGTGGAGTAATAGCTGCGCTATACGCAATTGAATTTCCAGAGAATGTTGATAAACTGATATTAGTATCTCCGGCGCCGTCTATCAGATTTCCCATTGAATCAAATTTAGATTTATATAAGATTATTGAAAAGGAACTATCGGAAAAAACGAAAAAAGAATTTGAAATTTATCAAAAGGATGAATGGGACTTTAGCAAAATAATTAAAAAGAGTGAAAAGGAACTTTCAAACCAAAATAGTTATTTTTTCCACTTTTATGATGAATACCACAAGAACATCGGCCTTTCAAATTCCGTTTCATTAATTGACAACCTTGTTGACAAGGAGAATATCGGTGGGTGGTTAAGTTATGCTTATGCTTTGAGTTTTCCAAAGCATTTTGACTATAGGAAGAATCTAAGATCAATAAAAGCCCAAACTCTGATTATTTGGACTGATAAAGATATCTGCCAAAAAGAAGGGATTGAAGAGTACAGCATCAATATTCCTGAGTCAAAGACTATTCAAATAAAAAATGGTGGACATTTCGTTTATGAAGAGAATCCATCTGAATTTTCAAAAGTTATATTGGATTTTTTAAAAAATTAAATCAATATCGATAAATGGCAATGAATCCGAAGTTTAGGCGTGTTTCTATTTAACTGATGGTAATATTATACTGTAATAACTTGCGCAATTAGTAATGGTTTATTATATTAGTTTTTATGAATATAGTTAAAAAGGGGGACTTTTTTTGAAAAGATTATGTAAATTTGTTTGTTTATTGTTATTAATAGCTTTAACAATGGTTGGATGTCAAAAATCAGAATTTGATGGCAGTAGAGCTAGTAATGACGAGCAGTTTATATTAGATTACGATGTGTTAAATTGCGAAAAAGAACATAATTTAAAATTGGAAAAAGGCATGAAGTTAGATGTAGAAATTGTAAATCAATCTGGAAGGATTGATGTAAAGGTAGTTGGGACAACCGGTAATGTTTTGTATAAAGGCGATAATGCATCTTCAAATAGTTTTGTCTTAACAGCTCAAACAACGGATACATATAAAATTTCTGTTAAAGGAAAAGATGCGAAAGGTAGGATAAGTTTTAAACGCAGGTTATAAATATCCAATATATTCAAGCATACTTATTAAATGAACTGAGCGTTAATTATTTGACGGAAAGCAAAACTTTGTTTGGTCTTTGCGTGGCGAGGAGTATTTTGATACATAGTAGTTATAAAGCAGAAGAAAACCAGAAAATCTAAAGCGCCTTTGGAGTTTTTTACAGTTTACTGGTAATTATTATTTAAATAATTTATAATAAATTAAAGGCTGTAAAAATTTGAAGGTAATCTTATATAACATATGAATATTGGAGTTTTATTATGTGTTTACAACTTGAATTGTTTTGTGATAAAGTGCATTTAATTTATTTAGAAGAATGGGAGAAGCAAAAAGAGATTTTTTATTACTTATCCCATTCAAGGCCTAGATATTTAAGTGAGAATGATTTGGCAGCAAAGGAAACTACTAATTTATATATGATTAGATATAACGGTAATGTTATTGGCAGCGTGTGGCTTGAAGATATAACAGATATAGAAGCTAAAATAAGTATTTATATTGCATTACCGGAATATAGAGGAATAGGTTTGGGGAAAAAGATAATTTTACAAGTATTGGATAATGCGTTTAATAATCTGAAGTTGAAACAAGTTTATTTAAATGTTCGTGAAAATAATATCAGGGCAATAGAGTGCTACAAGAGTTGTGGCTTTACTATTACCGATAAATATGACAAAAGAACCTTTAGTGATGGTTCCTACCAAGGTGTTTATCGAATGATAGCGTATAGTGGTGAAGTTTGCTAGGTGTTAAGCATAGGAGAGATTGTGTGGCAGTGCCTGTCAAAGAGAATATAACAAATTTGAATTATAAAAAATTACCTGTAATACTCATAATAAACATTGCCGAGGGGAGAGTTGAGCAACTATGAAAGAAATAGTTCTAGGATCAATAATAGGTACGGCTGTTGGAGATTCATTAGGATTATTATACGAAGGGTTATCAGCGCAGCGGCAAAGAAAGCTTTATCGAAATATTCATAGGCAAAAGTTCTTTATGGGTAAAAGCCTTATTTCAGATGACACAGAGCATACACTGATGGTCGCGCATGCGTTGTACCGTTCCTGCGGAGATGAGATACTGTTCTCAAAATATCTGTCCAAGTCCTTGAGAAAATGGATAATATCAATGCCTTTAGGGGTTGGGTTTGCAACGTTAAGAGCATGTTTGAAATTACTTTTTGGTTTTTCTCCAAATAAGAGTGGCGTTTTTTCAGCAGGGAACGGGCCTGCTATGAGAAGCGCATTGATAGGAATTCTATATGGAAATGATATGGATAAAATGAAAAGTTTAGTGAGGGTTTCTACAAGGATTACCCATACCGATCCAAAAGCAGAGATTGGCGCTCTAACCATTGCATATGCCGCTTTCGTAGCGAGTACTCAAAAGACAGTTGAACCTTCTGATTTTCATGAAGGATTAAAAAAACTACTAATAGGTTATGAAAGTATTGAGTTTCTTAAGCTTATTGAAGAGGTTGTAAAGAGTGTGTCCAATAAAGAAAGCACTCAGGAATTTGCTAAACGGATCGGACTTGAAAAAGGTATTAGCGGATATATATATCATACTGTTCCTGTTGTTATTCATGCATGGTTCAGTTTTAATGGGGATTTTAGAAGAAGCATTATAGAAATGATTGAATGTGGCGGTGATACCGATACTACAGCGGCTATTTTGGGCAGTATTCTGGGCGGAAGTTTAACCGCGGCAGGAATTCCCGAAGACTTACAAAAACACATTTATTTATTTCCATATTCAATAAAGTATTTTGAAGCCATAGGACAAGTACTTGGCGCTAGAGACGAGGGAATCTCTGAAATTCAGATTAAAGAACCTTTTTGGGGTTTGAATTTATGCAGAAACCTTATTTTTATTCCTGTAATTGTTTTTTATGTTATTAGGAGAATGCTTCCTCCATATTGAAACGTGAGTTACTAAAAGATATAATAATTTATATAATTTTATAAAGGTGGAACAAAGTGGTTTATCACAAGGAATAAATACATAAATGAAATCAAAATTATTATATACCTAAAGGAATTGTACTATGAGTGAAGAAGTGTTTGAGATTAGAGAAATAAGAAAAACGGACTTAAAGCAATTACTAGCACTGTATACACGATTACATAATAATCAGATGCCAATAATGGATGAAAATTTAGAACAAATTTGGAATGAGATTTTATCCGATCCTAATCACCATATTATTGTTGGTATTGTTGAAGATAAAATAGTTTCATCTTGTGTAATCGTGATTATTAAAAACTTAACACATAATCAAAAACCATACGCGCTAGTTGAAAATGTAATTACAAGTGAAGAATATCGAGGAAAAGGATATGCGACTGCAATACTAAATTTTGCAAAAATAATTGCTGAACGTGAGAATTGCTATAAAATTATGCTCATGACTGGATCAAAAAAGGAATCGACCTTAAATTTCTACAAAAGAGCAGGTTACAATGATAAAGATAAAATAGCATTTATACAATGGATTGGTTAGAGTTATTTTTAAAGATTTCATTCATGAGCCCATAAAAAAGGCAAGGCTTTGAATAATAGATAATTAGTACTTAGTGAGGTCAGCGTATATGGAAATGAGATTGATTGAACGAACAGAGTTTGCAGTCTGTGGAGATGTGGTTGAGACTTCTTTAGAAACATGCGAGAGCGACTTGAATAAACTTTGGATTAATTTCAAAAAATCTAGGTTTTATGAGGAAATACAAAATACCCCTAATTATAATAAAGGATTATTTGGACTGATGTGGTATACTCAAGACCATAGATATTGCTATTTATTGGGCGTTGAGTATAACGCTTCTTCTATTACACAAAATTCATTATGTATAAAAACAATTCCGGCAGCTAGATTTGCTGTAGTTTCTGTACCTGAAAATATGACTATAGTTGAGGCATGGACATCGTTCTTTGAAAAAGTCTTACCTGACGCCGGTCTTGTCCCTGATACAGAACATGGTCTATACTTTGAATATTATCCGAATACAGAGAGCAATAGCTGCGAATTGTGGACACCTGTGAAAGAAGTTAAATAATTAATAGGGAAGTTGACATAATGAACTGACGGAAGGGTAAAGAAAAGTGAAAAAGACTGTAGCAATTGCATGTGATTTTACTTTTTTGACATGGAAGGCAGAGCTCGACATGTGTAGAGGATTTTATATAAGTATATCTCAGAGCGCTTTTTGATTTGATTGTTTAATATTACGAAACAAGGCTTATATATATCGGAGGATAAAATGTATGAGAAAAGAGTTATCAATAAAAACAGTGATATCTACATTTATAGTTTTTATTGCAATTTGGTCTATAAGAACAGCGCTATTAAAAACATTCATAGATGACAATTTTACACTGTGGACAAAAGAAATAATTAACGGGTTGATTAAGAGTATTATTTGGGCGGGATTTGCGTATTATTTTATAAAAAAATATGATGATCAATTGTCAATAAAATATAATCAAATGTTAAGAAGTCCAATAATGTTTAAAGTTCTTTTACCACTCATTGGAGTTGTTGCTCTGTATCATATACTGAGTAAGATTATTGTTTTCGGAGGACTTTATTTTAACCATGGTTTCCATCCGAGTCAACTGATCGGGACAGTTTTTTTGGCTGGTATTTTAGAAGAATTCTTATTTCGCGGCTGGTTTTACAATGGAATTTCATCAGTGCTAAGTGAAAACAAAGCAATTATTATATCATCAATTCTTTTTGTATTGATCCATTATCCCAAATACATAGTTGCTAGTACAACGATACCAGTAATGCTGCTTAGTAGCATTGGAATTTTTGTTGCAGGTGTTATATTTGGTTGGTCATTTAAAAAGAGTAAATCATTGTGGGTACCGATTATTCTACATATGATATGGAATATTGTGTCTATAACTATAGGGGTGGTATGAGAGTAATTATATAGTTAACCAAATGTAAAATAGTTTTAATTTAATTTGGATTCTATTGGTTAGTGGTTGAAAGAAAAGCTTAAGTGAGTTTCGATGGAATAAAAGGGTCTCTCAAAAGAGTGAACCTAGCCTTGAGGAGCTTCTGCTAAGCTTTCTTTATTTTCAGTTTTAGATCTCATGCCGAGAATTTTTTTATTTTGCGGAACTTTTTGTCTCTCTATTTTATCTTTCTAGTGAATGAAGGAGGTGAGAGTATGGAGGGAATAATTCGACTTCAAAATAACAATGTTGAAGATATAGATGTGTCTAATGCAATAAAAGGGAATGGGGATGCTTTTTGCAGACTTATAAATAACAATAAGCTCTCTATGTACAGAATCGCAAAAAGCATTTTAAAAAATGAATATGATGTTGAAGACGCAATCAGCGATACCATTCTAAAAGCATATACAAATATCGTTAAACTAAGAAGAAGTAGTACATTCAAGCAGTGGGTTTTTAAAATTCTTATCAACGAATGTTATTCAACTTTAAAGAAAAAGAAACGAGAAACTGTTTCTGATGTGTTTGATAATATGAAAGATACATATGAAGATAATTATAAGGATTTTGAGCTTGCTAGGGCGATTGACTCTCTTGAAGAAAACCAGCGGATTGTAACAGTGCTTTACTATTACGAAGATATGAGTCTCAAAGATATTTCAAGGACTTTAGACTGGCCCGAGGGCACTGTAAAGTCGCGTCTCAGTAGGGCCAAGGAAAGACTTAGAAGCCTTATTAACTATTAATATAAAGGAGGATAGCGATATGGATGATTTTGATATTATGCTTAGAGAAAAAGCAAAAGAAGAGAAACTGAAAATACCGGATTCATTGGAAATAAAGATTGAAAAAGCAATGAACAAACTACCTAAAAGGCAAAATGGGAAAAAAATACATATGATTGCTGCTGTTGCCGCAGTTGCAATTATAACAACTTCTTTTACGTTTACATATGCAAAAAATATTCATTTAGTTAATACAATTATAGAGTTTTTCAAAGGAAATTCAAACCTCAAATATAGTGGAGATGCTCAAAATTACATTAAATACTCTACAGGCTTTAGTAAGACCATAACTAATAATGGAATGAGTATAACTATAGACAATATAGCGTGTGATGGAAATTTCCTTGCGCTTTTTTATACTGTGGAGGGAGACGGACAAAAGGTCTTTGTAGGGGAAGGCGGTATTCCGATTGTGAACGGAATTCTTGGTGAAATCACAATTAATGGAATCCAGAAACATATTTCAAATAATGACAACTCGGATGCATACGTTACAAATGACGGAAAAGTCAAGGGCATGATAAGGGCTGATATAAGTGGAGATGCCATTCGTAACAGCTTTAAAGTAGAATATTCTGTTTCTTATGCGCTTGATACGAAAGGACAATGGGATTTTAAGTTCGATGTTCCAAAAGAAATAGCTATGAAGGATACTAAAATTGTGGAAGTTAACAAGAATGGATATATAAAAAATCCCGATGGCAGGGAGCATAATATAAATATAGAAAAGGTATCATTTACGCCTTTCGGCAACCAAATTGTCATCAGCGAAAAGTTTAAAACACCTGTATCAAAATATAATATAGAAAATAGCGCTTCACCTTTTAGCTTATTTGCTTTGTTTGATGATAAAGGAAATGAACTGGATGTACTACGCGGGCAGCTTGTTTCGGGACCTGAAAATGCAAAAAACAGCTTTGAATTTATAAAATGCAATAAGGGGATTAAATATCTGACGCTTGTCCCAATTTATTCTTATGCAGATAATGCCCCAAAAGAAATAAATTTCAACCCGGTTATTGGTATTGATAAATTCCCCTTAGAACTGAAAATGTCAAGTAAGGGATCCTTGATTATAGAAAAAATAGAATATGGAGAGAATGAGACGAAGGTTTATTACACTAAGGTAGGAACGGTGATATGTGAAAGCAACTTTTTCTTTATAGATGAAAACGGAAAGAATGTTTTTGATAATATGGCAGTTTACAGAAAAGATTATATTAGTGATAGGTATAAAGGTCTACACGTAAGCGTTCTGCCAAAGTTAGACAAAGGAAAGAAATATAAATTAGGTTATACTACAGATGAAAAATTTGAATTGCTTAACCAATACAAAATAGTAATTCCGGTTAATTAAAAAGTTCTGGTATAGCGGTAATTAAGGGGGTTTTAAAAATCCCTGTTCAAGTTTTGTATGATGAAAAATCTATTATATCAAGTTTTTGAAACGCCCAGTAAGCGAGCTTTCTTTTTGATACCCTCTAAATTTAATAGGAAAATGTACAAAGGTATATAAGGCGCTAAACTATGGAAAATTTTATTTAAGCATTGACGATATATCGATCATCTATATATAATATGTTATATAGATGATCGATATATATTTTTAAGGAGTAAAATAATGAAAATTGATAAAAGCCTTATGACGGGAAGCACAACAATGCTGATACTTAAGCTTCTTGAGAATAGCGATATGTATGGATACCAGATGATTGAAGAATTAGAGAGGCGGTCACAGAATATTTTCACGCTTAAAGCAGGGACTCTCTACCCATTACTTCATACTTTAGAACAGCAGAACGTGATTGAATCATATGATGCTGAAGTTGAAACTGTTAGACCACGAAAATATTATCGACTTACAAAGTATGGTAAAAAATTGTTAGATGAGAAAAAGATTGAGTGGAATGCGTATTCATCAGCTGTTAACAGAGTGTTAGGAGGAGTAGGCTATGACGGAATCTAATAAAAATATTCAAGAATTTTTACAATCAACTTGTAATCAAATACGTTTCAAAAGCGCGCATAAGAGCATTAGTAATGAGCTTTCAGACCATATTGAGGAACAAAAAAAAGAATACATAAATCAGGGATATGATGAGGAAACTGCTGTAGTTAAAGCTATTGAACAGATGGGCGACCCTGTCCTTGTGGGAAAGCAGTTAGATAATGCTCATAGACCGAAGACGGAATGGTCTATTCTATTGCTTTCGGCTGTTTTGGTAGTAATAGGTGGGATGTTTCAATTCTTTCTTTCTAGAGTAAACGCAAATAATGCTTATGTATTTTCAAATTTTCTGATATACGCGCCTATTGGCATTGTTGCGTTTATAGCAACATACTTTTTTAATTATACGCTGATAGGGCGTTACTCAAAACTTACCTATGGTATATTATTTGCAATAACCATAGCTGGATTTTTTTTACTACATAGAGTAAATGGAACATACCCGCATGCCTACTATGCGATTTTACTCTTTGTGCCAGCATTTGCGGGGATTGTATATGGTTTAAGAAACAGGGGATATTTAGGAATTATTGCTTGCGGTTTCTTTTATGGAGGCGCGGCATATTTCTGCTTCATTGGGCCAAGGCTTGCAGGTCTTATTTTGTTTACAATTTCATGCTTAGCTATACTAACAATTGCTATAATGAAAGGCTACTTTAGATGTAATAAAAAAGTCGGTCTAGCAATAGTATATGTCCCATCAGTATTAGCAGCAATATTGCCGGTGTTGCTCTTAATACTTTCTGATCATGGAAGAGGTAGAATTTTAACTCTTATTAACCCGGAACGAGATCCTTTTGGCCGAGGTTATCACCAGATTATGGTTAAGAGACTAATCGAGGCATCCCGACCTTTTGGTGAGGCTATATTAGATGGAAGATTATCAAAAATGCGTATCGATCAAATCCTGCCTGGATGGGCTACAGATTTTTCCTTAACTTATATAATCGCTCGACTAGGTTATGCAGCGGGAGTCGCGATAGTTGCAATTATTTTCATACTAATTATTCGAATGTTTATATCTATATTTAAGCAAGAGAATGCGTTTGGCTTTTTATTATCTTGCGCGGCAGGTATAGCTTTAACAGGGCAATTTACTTTATATATTCTTTCCAATATTGGAGCACTTGCGCCGTTTTCAGGAACCTTGCCATTTATCTCGTTTGGTGGTATGGGATTTATAACAAATATGATTCTTTTAGGTATAGTATTATCAGTGCACCGCAGAACGAACCTTGTTTTTGACAAGCTGCATAATACAGTATATAATAAACAGTTATTTACATTTGAGGATGGAAAAATTATAATAGATTTGGGGGTAAAATACTCTAAAGACGACAAATAAAGATGTATAGAGTGCTGTGTCCACAATGAAAATAATGAACATTTTATCGTTATTATGTGAAAGGCAAATGTAAAAGATTAGTCACTTTTAATTAATAACAAACAAAAAGGGGGTCATTATGAAAAGGTTAATTTGTCTAATAGCGTTATTATCAATTGTGCTTATAGGATGTTCGACTGCTGGTAAAAGCAATACTGATAAAGCTAAAGATGAGATTAAAATTAATGCGACAACTAAATTGGAAAAAGAAGATATAGAAAATATTAAATATGAAAAAGTGACTTATCTTCGGATTAAAGAACTGAAAAATACAGATTCTGAAGGATGGGTTTGGAAACAAAAGATAGTCAATAAAAAGGAAGATATTAAGAAGGTTGTAGAATTTCTGAAGTCAATAAAATACACAGAAATCGATCAAGAATTGAGACGTGGATTTGGACAAATTGTTGAATTAAAGGAACAAAATGATGTTAGGATTGTTTTTGGCGGTGATAGCGTAAATGTAAATGGAAAATATTTTGGTATTTCAAATGAAGAAGATGAGAATATGAAAAAAATATATGAAGACTTAAATTATAATGAAGAGACTTCGGAAAGGTTTTAAATTGGTGTTCAATATAACGATTAGATTTAAAGTGATAGACCTTCGAGCCTGCAACTGTCTGACAGCAGAGTTTGTTTGAGGAGAGCACGCGACTCCACACAACAACAACATCGAGCAATATGGGAGGAGCCACATGAAAAAAATTATTATTGGTCTAATTATTGGGTGTATTATATCATTTAGCATTGTTTATGCTGAAAATATGATAAAAGTTCAGAAGGCATCGTTTACTATTTGGGTAGATGGCAATCAATTTAAAACCAATAAACCCATACTGACAGTTGACAATACAGCTTATGTTCCTGTACGAGAGTTTACAAGTTATTTAAACGCCAAAACTACTTGGAATTCTCAGAGTAATAGGATTGAGATTATAGATGTTCCATACTTTGGAGTAAATTCGGTATTAACAGACAATTTTAAAATTCAGATGAATGGTTCTCGCAGTCTTCATAGATTAGAAGAAAATAAATATTTGGTACATTTCAGTTTTCAATTTGAAAATGTCGATTCTAAACCAATTGATATTGATTACTCAAAGGACTTTAAATTAAGAGATAGTCAAGATAAGATATTAAATAGTGTTTCTAATGAAAAACAAACTATCGAACCTGGCCAGACAAAGCTAATTACGCTGGAATTTGAAGTTAACAACGAGGATTTGAGAGTCAAAATTAATTTTATTTATAAGCCTTCAATAAGGGAATATTCTATTCCAATATTTCTTGGGGTAGATAGCGCTCCATAATTGTTAAAGAGACAAGCTGTAGTTAACGGAAAGAAAGTAGAAATTGATATAACGCCTCAAAATGTTTTAAGGGTGGTGTAATGCTTGTTTAAACTTATACGTAGGAGTAAAAGAGCTGTTATAATTATTTGCTTAGTTTTATTTGCTGTTTTGCTTTCTGTCACCTTTTTGGTAATACAAAATAACAAGTCAAAGGACATTAGTAATTTATATAGCGCAAATTTAGATGACTTTAATTTTAAATTAAATTTTAATACATATGGAAAGGATCAGATTGACACCTATAAAGGAACCTTCACTAAGGATCTGGTTATAGATGGGACTAAAACAATCGATTTCAAAATACCTGACAGTGTAAAAAAAGACATTTATAAAATGATGATGGATATTGACATTATGTCATTTCCCAACTCATTGAAAGTAGAAGGAATGAGTGTTACACCTTCTTTTGACTATAAACTGACTGTAACTATAAATGGAAAAACTAAAACAATTGTATGGAATGAAGGTTTCTATACTGATATGAATACCAATCTTCCCAAAGATAATGTAAATTTTTTAAAATTGGTAAAACATATCAGCGATTATATTCATAGTACAGAGGAGTACAAGAATATGCCTCAAGCAAACGGCGGATATGATTAACACTATTTTGGGGAGATTAACAAAAATCTAGAAAGGTTATTTTGATATGGTAAGCGCGGAAGTATAATATGTTAATTAGCGGGAAAAATAATTTAAACTTATGTTATTTTTAATCGCTATTAATTAAAAGAAGGTACTACGAGTATGAACAGCAGGATCCGTCGTCCTTTGCAAAGAATTAGCATATTTGGAATTACATACATGCATCGCCGAAATCCTTTTATTATAGCTTGGTGGTCTGCTATATTTCCGGGATTTGGTCATTATTTATTGAATAATTATATCAGGGCTACATTGTTGACATTGTTTGAGGTTTGCATTAATTCGCTAGGTCATATCAACGAAAGCATTGCTTACTCCTTTTGTGGCAAATTTGAGATGGCTAAATCAGTTTTACATCCTAATTGGGCATCTGGATACTTAATTATTTATTTTTTCACAATATGGGACAGTTATCGATCTACAGTGGCGCAAAATAAATTGTGTTTTCTTGCAGAAATGGAAAACGCGCCTTTGCAGAGTTTTATTATAGATCCGCTGGAAATACAGTATTTAGAGCAGAAAAATCCGAATATTGCAGCATGGTATTCCTTGCTATTTCCTGGTCTGGGTCAATTCTACAACCATCGGTTTGGACTTGCTTTCTATACTATGTTTTGGTGGTGGCTTTATTCTATTTTATCTCATGTATATCAATCAGTATTTTACTTTGCGTTAGGAGATTTGCAGAGATCAATTTCCATACTAAACATACATTGGCTGCTGTTTATGCCCTCGGTTATTTGTGGCGCGACTTATCATGCCTATACAACAGCTATAAACCACAACCGACTTTATAGGTTAGAACAACGCCAATACCTAGCTGAACGTTACCAAAAATCAGACGTTCTTATATTTCTATAATGGAGGTATCAGGAATTGCTGATTATAGGAGCTTTCGAACATTCTATCGAGCTTGAGGAGGCATTATCCGTATTAGAAAACAGGGGGATTTTACGAAAATCTATAATGGTGGTTCCCATGGATACTGACTCAACGAAAAGCACTCAATACATTAGCAGGTCATGGGACCGTTACAATAAAGCTATTGAAGTGGGAATGGCAGTTGCGCCTGCGGGAGCCGTCATAGGTATGAGTATTGGATTGGTTTTAAAATGGGGACCGGTTTTTTGGGCTTTAATTCTTGCTTTTGCAGGGTTTGCAATAGGGCTTGGCATATATCTTTTTGTGAACAAAAGCTATAACCGACATTTGCCAAAGAAACTTCCTGAGGTTACGGTCATTGTTCAATGCTCTGAAGATAGATCTATGATGGTTATGGAAACCATGCGGAAATATCACGCCCTTACGGTTGGACATATTAATGAGGCAAGAAATGAATAACCTGCTATTAACACAATAATCCTGATTTACTTTCCCTTCAACAAACGAGAAAAGCGTTAACCTTATCTATGCTTTTATTGTTTCTGTATTTGTATATTGGTTTAACATCAGTATCAGATGAGAATTCCTGATTCTACTCTGCTAGATTTAATTACTTCGATAATAGTAAAATTAATAGGATTTTATTTACTTATTTGCTATAATGTAATTTAGTTGTTTTCGAATTGCTATAGCTTTTTTGATTTTTCAAATGTACTTCAAGGAGGAAGATAAATGACCAATAATGAGCTAAATAAAGAAAAACCACAGAAAAATTATTATCAGGATGTAAAAAGTTTAATTTCCTTTAGTTTTAAGTTTACTCTTATATATGCATGTTTTTCCATTGCATTCCTTTTTTTATGTTCGTTTGCCATATATCCTGCTCTTAATAAGCTTTCAGATACTAACAATAATGCATTGATTACAGGATTAGCGCTATATTTTATTGTTGTTTTTACTATATTTACTTTGTTAGGAGTGTGCTTCTCAAAACGTAGTCCAAGCCTTATTAAGCAGATTATATCAACCCTTCCGGTTATAATAATAGGGTTATTAATTTGGTATTTTTCATACATACATGCAAAGCGGATTAATGATAATTTTAGTGGTTGGTCGTGGCTGCTTTATGATTTATACATAATATGGACAGTGCCTGTATCTACCTTTATAGAAGATTTTGTTTCCAACATCCATTTAGAATATTTAGCTTTATTACCATTAGTGATTCCAAGCGTTTTCTTTATAATTGGAACGCATATAGGCAAGTATTTTGGTGGAGACACAAAAATAAGAAAGGTAATATTATCCTCTATAGTTTTACCTATCGGGCTAATAATTCTTTTAGCAATATCAATCTTTATGCCTAGTTCGAAGCTATTTACTCAAGAATCTTATCCTAGAGTTGATGGCGCTACCGCAGCAGTGCCGTTTGCTCAAATATTGTATAAACAACTTACTGGCGCAAGCGCAAAAAAATCAAAAGAAGTTGTAAAATTTAATACAACGCATGACGCTTATGTTAACTTAATTGAAAGAAAGACAGATATAATATTTGTTGCTGGACCTTCGAATGAAGAATTAAAGCTTGCCAGTGATAATGGTATAAAAATGAACTTAACGGCTATTGGTAAAGATGCTTTTATATTTGTTGCGCATAAAGATAATCCAGTAAATAACCTAACAATTAATCAAATTCGCGATATTTACTCCGGAAAAATATTTAACTGGAGAGAAGTGGGTGGGGAAGATAGCGACATTATTGCATATCAGAGAGAAAAAAACTCTGGCAGCCAGACTTTTATGGAAAATAAGGTGATGAAAGATATAGAGTTAACTCCTGCTCCCCAAGAGAAAAAGATAGATAGTATGGGCGGTCTAATTGATTCAGTTGCAGATTATAAAAATGCAAAAAATTCGTTAGGATATTCATTTTATTATTTTGCAAATGAAATGCATAAGAGTGAAGCTATTAAATTCCTTTCAGTTGAAGGTGTAGAGTGTAATAAGGAAAATATTATTAATGCTAAATATCCTTATACGGCAATTTTATATGCTGTTACTAGAAGCGATGAACCTGCTGACAGCCCGGCAAGTAAGCTGCTTAAGTTCATACAAAGCGCAGATGGGAACGAACTTATTTCCAAAGGTGGATTTATACCCTTTCACAAATAGCATACTTTTTATCTTTATGCCAATATGATAATTTGGTTCATTTATCCTAATAATTCATTTGATCTACTGATGTTGGACGATTTGGCGGGGTTCTACAGCTTCTCTCCAACGTCTGTAAAGAATCACCAAGCCAATAACTCCAATTGTCAACTGGCCTATAAATACAGAATGCAGTACAGGGAAGATACGGTTCATTACAAATGGAAGACCGTCCCATAAGCCATGCAGAATGACTACAACCAGAAATGCGCCTACGACTTTACTGTTTATATTGTAGCCGCGAGGACCGCTTTCTCTTAATAAGACGCTTGCTAATATAGCAGACCAGGTTCCATGACCTACCGGTGATATTATTCCGCGGATCAGTGTAATAGCTACGACTTCGGATAAACTACCTCCGCTCTGCAAGAAAACATTGAAAGCATACCCTGTGCTTTCAAAAGCTGCAAATCCCATGCCAGCTGCTGCTCCAAGGATAAGTCCGGTCATAGCGGATTTGTGTTTTCCGTGTCCAGCGATGAGAAGAACGCCAATCATTTTTGTGGATTCCTCAATTACGCCAACCATAAATGAAGTACTGAATGTCAAATCATGAATAAAATATGGTTCAAGTATGGAAGCGGTAATTGTGCCTAGGATGCCGCCATAGAAAAAGCATAATGCGGTGGATAATATGCTTAAGTGGAAATTAGCTCTTCTCTCATAAAAAAAAGACACAAAGGAAACCGGAACAAGAAAATTACCAACTAGCACGATGGTCGGAAAAAGGTTGGGATTGTTAGAGTATACGAATGCTATGATCGTAGCGATATATATAGTGAACCCTATTATTAGAGTTTTAAGCCAAAACCTATTTCTTTTGACTGGTTTTAATGCAATACCGTTGCTATCGAAATTGTTCAACATAGTCACCTTTACTTTTATATTTTTAGAATATTATTAATTTAACCGACTTCTAGCAAATCATGACTACCAAATAAGCCCATGTTTCTAACTCGAAGCGTAAACTTTAAAATTTGCATAAAGTAATCGCGAAATGTGAAAACTTTTAACTAAAAATGCCGATAAATATTTAACTATAAAATTAGTTTTAGGTAGTATCAAAAGAATAACTGGTCGTTTCAAAAACTTGATATAATGGGTTTTAGTGATATAAACTTGAACAAGGAATTTTTTGAAACGCCCTTATCCGTTGCACTGAACAACTGAACAAGGTCTTTTCATGGTCGATTGCGCGGGCGATGAAGCGAAGAGAGACCTGTCAATTCAAACTGAACCGTTACTGAAAGGAGCAAATTAATATGAGAAAATTTAGAGATGATCTTTATTTAAACACTGGTTTTGAAAATCTTACTGAGAGTACTGTGCTGGAGGAATTATATGATTTTGCTGAAAAGTTAAAAAATGAAAAAAATTCTGAATTTTGCGCCTGTTGGATTTGTCTGGCTGACGTTGCCGCTATTGTACTTAATGAAACAAAACCATATTACTGCTCAAATTTCATAGACAAGACTGAAAGCAAGGATTACTTAGATAAATTTAAGTCAGAAGTTCAACAAAAAATCGTTAAAGCCTTTAAAATTGTTAAAAAGAATCCACATCACAATAAATAAGGGCGTTTTAAAAAATTCCTTGTTCAAGTTTTGTATGATGAAAGCCCACCATATCAAGTTTTTGAAACGCTCAGTTAATAAGGTTTCTTTTTGATGCCGCCTATTCAATATGATTATTAACACATAAGGCGCAAGACCGGATGTCTTGCGCCTTATGTGTTATATTACCAATTATAAATTAAAAACTCATCAACCTAATGCATTGTTTTCATCTACTATCCAAATTTAGTTGACCTCCCATAAACTATATTATATAGTGATTCTAGGCGTTTTTGTTTATTTTTATAAGGCTTAAATTATAATCAAGGAGTAAAATTAAATGAAAAAACTGTTTATATTATTAAGTATCTTCTTTACTGTTTTAGTATTTAATTCAGGAACTTTAAATGCCGATGGGGTAAAGATAATCCTTCAGTTAAACAACCCTAAAATGATTGTGGACAATGTTGAGCAAGAGATAGACCCAGGGCGCGGAACGAAGCCATTGATTCTCAACGATCATACAGTTGTTCCAATTAGAGCTATCATAGAAGCTTTAGGCGGGGAAGTGGCTTGGGATGAAAGTGAAAGAAAGATATCAATACAGCAAGGAAACAATACAATATTTATGTGGTTGGATTCATACATAACAGAAGTAAACGGTGAATCGAAAAACGCGGACATACCTCTTAAGAGTATTAATGGCCGTACGATGGCGCCATTGCGTTATATAGCTGAAAATCTCAATTTTAATGTAGATTGGGATAATGACAACAAAAAGATTACTATTTCAGGAGAAAAAAATTCAGTTAAGCCTACACCAATTAATGAAAAGGATGTGGACCCAAAGAATGTCACTGGCGAATTATCCTTCTGGCATTTCAACGTAGATACAGCGTCTGGTTTAATAAAAAACTTTAATGATTATTATCCTAATGTTAAAGTGAATTTGTCGATTGTACCACTTACCGACAGAAAGTATCAAAATAAGATAACTGCCGCAGTTAAGTCTCAATCGGGTGTACCTGATATTTTCCCAGCGGAAGCGTCATTTGTAAAAAGATTTGTAGATACGCCAGATTTTTATAGTGACATAACAGATAAAGTCAGTGATTCAGTTGGTAATATGGTTCCTTATACTGTATATGTTGGTACGGATAAAAATGGGTATCAAAGAGCATTATCAAATCAGATTGGCGTTTGTGGTTTTGCATATAAGAAAGAACTTGCAAAAAAATATCTGGGAACTGACAATCCAAATCAAATAGCCAACATGTTGCTAAGTGAAGATATGATGCTTAAGACGGCGAAAACACTAAAATCAAAAAGTAATGGAAGCGTCGCGTTATTCCCTTCATGGGAAGAGGTAAAAAAGTTGTATTTAGGCTCCCGATCAATGGGCTGGGTAATTGACAATAAGCTTACTATCGACGCAAAAGTAATGGTGTTAATTGATTTAGCTAAGGAATTACGAACAAATAACTATGAAGCCGGATATAAACAATGGTCTCCTGACTGGTCTTCTGCGATAGCGGATAAAAATAAAGCTTTAGTTTGGTTATGTCCATCATGGGGAATTCCTTGGATAATTGGGGCAAATGATCAAAATTCCAGAACCAACCAAAAGTGGGGAATTGCAAAGACTCCAGAAGCATGCTTATGGGGTGGAACTTGGTATGGTATATATGATAAATCCGATAAACAGGAACTAGCATGGAAGTTTCTTAAATTCATTACATCGGATAATTATGGAATGAATGATTACTCTGAAAAATATGAAGAAATACCTAACAATATTGAACTAATATCAAAAAATAAATATAAAAGTAAAATATTTGATATTGACCTCATAGATTTCTATGAAGATAACATAAAAGATGTTAATGGCTCAGTTTTATCTAAATACGATGATATTATTGAAGACTGTTTTGATGAGGCAATGGAGTCTTATCTTGAAGGAAAACTTTTTTCAAAAGCAGAGGTTATAAAAAAGTTTAAGGGTAAGGTTCAGAATGAATTGCCTGAAATAGAAATTGATTAAGGTAGTATCAAAAAAACTTAGCAACTGGGAGTTTCAAAAACTTGATATAATGGGTTTTCATCATACAAAACTT
>JAUZPS010000499.1 GCA_030705945.1 Bacillota bacterium | reverse complement strand
GATTTAAAACCAAAAATCAATTAGGAGATATAGAGAACAATCTTTATTTCCTAGTTGATTTTTTTATATTGCAAAATATATACCCTGATTAATAAGTTACGAAAAAGATTTTACATTAAAAATGCAGTTAACACGTCTACATTTTACTATCAAAGCTGAACTTTTCACAACTTATGAATCAGGGTATATATTTTGCAATATAAAAAAATCAACTAGGAAATAAAGATTGTTCTCTATATCTCCTAATTGATTTTTGGTTTTAAATCGCCTATAGAATTTGAATAGACATAAATTATAGGCTTTATTATCTCACTACAATATTAACTAGCTTTCCGGGTACAGCTATAACCTTAACGACTGTCTTTCCATCAATTAAAGCTTTAGTTTTATCGTTTTCCAAAACTGTTTTTTCCAGCTCACTTTGATTCAATTGAGATGGGACAATCAGTTTATCTCTGACTTTACCATTAATCTGTATTACAATCTCAATCTCGTCTTTTATTAACGCCTGGGAATCATATTTGGGCCAATTCTGGTCATGGACGCTGCCTTCCCTTTCCATTAGACTCCACAATTCTTCTGCAGCGTGTGGAATAAACGGAGCTAACATTATTACAAGGCTATCAACAGCTTCCTTTAACACAGCATTGTTTTTTTGCTCGTCTTTAACCTTTTCTTTATACGCGTAAAGCGCGTTTATCAACTCCATAATGGCGCTTATAGCTGTGTTGAAATTAAACCTCTCGCCTATATCGTCAGATACTTTTTTAATAGTATAATTAATAACATAACGAAGATCCTTATCTTCTGAAGTAAGGGCTGATATATCAAGTTTTCCAGCTGCTTTAACCGCAGGTAAAAATTCCTCAATAATTCTCCAAACTCTGTTTATAAACCTGTAGCAACCTTCAACGCCTTGATCGCTCCATTCAAGATCCTTTTCCGGCGGAGATGCAAAGAGAATGAATAATCTAGCTGTATCGGCGCCGTATTTATCAATTATTTCTTCAGGACTTACTACATTACCTACGGATTTAGACATTTTTGTTCCATCCTTAAGAACCATCCCTTGAGTCAGAAGGTTCTTGAATGGTTCATCATATGGTACAAATCCCATATCGTATAAAGCCTTCATAAAGAATCTTGAATACAAAAGATGCAAAATAGCATGCTCAACCCCGCCTATATATTGATCAACAGGCATCCAGTACTTAGCGTTTGCTTTACTGAAGGGTTCATTGCTGTTGCAAGGATCATTGTATCTTAAATAATACCAAGACGAGCAAACAAAGGTATCCATTGTATCAACCTCTCGTCTGCCAACTTTGCCGCATTTAGGACATTTAGCTGCAACAAAGGACTCGCTTCCTGCCAGAGGCGACTCTCCTACACCAGTAAACTTAACATCTGTAGGAAGTATAACTGGTAAATCTTCCTCTGGAACAGGCACCGTTCCACATGAATCACAATATATAATAGGAATAGGGGCGCCCCAATATCTTTGTCTGGATATCAGCCAATCTCTGAGTCTGAAGTTTATTTTTCTTTCTCCAAAACCTTTTTCTTCTATAAACTTAATTATTTCACTAATCGCTTTGTCGCTTTTTATGCCATTAAACTTATCGGAATTTACCAGGTATCCAACTTCCTCAAATGCGGATTTCATATCTTCCGGATTAAGTATAACGCCTTCCGGTTGAATCACAACTTTTAATGGCAGGTTATATTTCTTGGAAAACTCAAAGTCTCTCTGGTCGTGTGTCGGAACAGCCATAACAACTCCAGTGCCATATTCTGCAAGCACATAGTTTGCAAGGTATAAGGGAACCTTATCTCCATTTAAAGGGTTGATTACATATCTACCTGTAAAAACTCCCTCTTTTTCAGTTTCATTTGAGGTTCTGTCAATATCATTCAAGAACTTCATTTTTTCAATGAACTCTTTGCATTGGCTCTCCTGATCAGCGCCCTTAATAAGTTCTTTTACAATTGCGTGTTCGGGAGCAATAACCATATAGGTAACTCCATAAATTGTATCCGGCCTGGTTGTATACACTCTTACTGTTTTATCCATGCCATCAACCTTAAAGTCTACCTCAACTCCTTCGCTTCTGCCGATCCAATTCTGCTGCATAATTTTCACCTTATCAGGCCAACCATCCAGCTTCTCAATATCATCCAAAAGCCTCTGAGCGTATTTTGTTATCTTAAAAAACCATTGTTCAAGATCTTTCTTGCCTACATCAGCTTTGCAACGCTCGCACTTTCCGTTTACAACCTGCTCATTAGCAAGAACGGTAGCGCATGACGGACACCAGTTTACAAAGGATTTTCTTTTATAGGCCAATCCATTTTTATAAAGCTGTAAAAACATCCACTGAGTCCATTTATAATAATCCGGATGGCATGTTGCAACTTCTCTATCCCAATCATAGCTTATGCCAAGTTCCCTGAGCTGTCTTCTCATATTTTCAATATTTGACCAAGTCCATTCATTCGGATGTATTCCTCTTTTTATTGCGGCATTTTCTGCTGGAAGTCCAAAAGAGTCCCAACCCATTGGATGAAGAACATTAAATCCATTCATTTTTTTGTATCTTGCTACCACATCACCTATTGAATAGTTTCTAACATGCCCCATATGAAGATTTCCAGAAGGATAAGGAAACATCTCCAAAACATAGTATTTATTTTTATTATTTTCAGAAACCTTAAATACTTTGTTTTTACTCCATTCACTCTGCCACTTTTTTTCTATATCTCTATAGTTATAATTCATAAGAATACCTCCGTTGAAATAATGAACAAATTATCAATTATTGAATTTATAAAAGTCCTCTGTAATGAAACGTAAAAATAGTATAAAGCTTTACAATAAACTATCTGTACGACATAACACCATCCGACCATAGTCTTTCCAAGTTATAAAAGCTTCTGTCTTCTTCATGAAAAATATGGATAATAACGTCGCTATAGTCAAGCAATATCCATCGAGCGCTATTATAGCCTTCCTTACGGTAATATCTAACACCAAGTTCTTCCAGCTTCGTCTCAACCTCATCTGCCAGAGTCTTTATGTGTGTTGAAGAAGTTCCATTACAAATCACAAAATAATCTGACAAAATAGATATATTCTCAATGTTAATAACATTTATATCCTTAGCTTTCTTTCCATCCAGAATTTCTACAATTTTATCAACCATTTCTTTTGAATTCAATACTTTTCCATTCCTCTCAATGTTTTATCGAAATTTTAAAAATTTTTATTAAAATACCTGCATTTATAAAGAAATCTGTTTCAAAAATAAATGTTTTAAAATATATTAAAAGTGATTAATCTATTACATTTGCCTATCAGAAAATAACGTTAAAGAGTTTGTTATTTTGCTCTGTCAAATGTAAGATTAATAGCGCTTTTAATTAAAAAACAAACATTATATATAGTATATAATCATAACTCATAGTTTATAATTATACTATTAAAAAACTATTTTGTGAACTAAAATAAAATATAACTTAGCAATATATATTAAAATCAATTAATCTTTTACATTTTCTTATCACAAAATACCGTTAAAACCGCTCGTTATTTTGCTCTGCTAAATGTAAGATTAATAATGATTTTAAAATAGTTATGGTAAATAATCGCTCCCAAGAATTACCGTTACATCAACCTTAGAGTTTTTAATAGTCTCCTTAGATATACTGCCCATTTTAACTAGCTTTTTGACATCTAACGCAAAATCATTATTATTTCTGTTTATGATTTTGGTTTTACTGGTTATTGCTCCCGATTTTACAGCTACG
>JAUZPS010000498.1 GCA_030705945.1 Bacillota bacterium | reverse complement strand
TTCTCTTTTATATAATTATTATAGATTTTGTTTTTGAGGGTAAGCATGAAAAAAAATGTATTTTTAGTGAAAATAAATGAATTTTTATGAGCTCTTCTAAGCTTCTTGGATTTGAAGCAGTTTTGAGTATTTTAGAAATGCTTACTATTCGGATGGAAACGCATTTTGAGGATACTTACACAATCTGACTTTCGATTGTAATTGGCTTTTTGAAATAAAAAAGCTGAGAGAAGTTAGTACCTACATAACTTCTCTCAGCAACTTTTAAAAATATATAGATTATAAAAAACAAATTTTAATAATTTTTATCAGCGTAGTCTACCCATCCGCCTTCTTTAATAAGAGTTTTATCAAACTCGCCAACTTTAAAGTTGATTTCTTCATATTTACCATCAGCTTTAACAATTATTTTATCCCTGTCCACATCAATATCAATAGAGACTTCCTTACCTTTATAATTATTAAAAAGATAATCAATCGTATCTTTTGGCAGCTCTATAGCAAACATTCCGCAATTGTACATATTCTGTCTGAAAATTCTTGCAAAATTCTCCGCTATTACCGCGTTTATATTATTGACTTCTAAAGCCCATGGAGCATGCTCTCTTGATGACCCGCAGCCAAAGTTTGCTCTAGTGACCACAACAGCTTTGCCTTCAATATCCTTTTTGGGATCAAAACCTTCAAGACTCAAATCTTCCAGCAAATAAGGCTTTAAAGCTTCCTTCGTTATTTCTGTAAGGTATTTTGCGGGAATTATCTCATCGGTATTTATATCGCTTCTGTCTAAAAATAATACTTTTCCGCTAAATGTTTTCATGGCAACCTCCCTCTATTCAAATAACTCAGAATTGACAATTTTTCCTTCAATCGCCGAAGCCGCTGCGCTAGCCGGACTCATAAGATGGACCATGCCGCCTTTTCCCATTCGCCCATTGAAGTTTCTGTTGGTCGTAGACGCGCATGCTTCGCCGTTTGCCAATACCCCATTGCTCATTCCAAGACAAGCGCCGCAGGTTGGATTGGTGACGCAGAATCCCGCTTCCTGGAATATCTCAATAATACCTTCTTTCAAGGCAAGCGTATATATTTCAGGAGTGGCAGGGCTCACTATTGCGCGGACAAAATTGCTGATTTTCTTACCTTTCAATACCTTTGCGGCGACTCTCAAATCCTCAATACGTCCGTTAGTGCAACTTCCTATATAAACCTGATCAATTCTCGTTCCTGTCATTTCACTGACGGGTTTTACCTGATCCGGTTTATAACCGAAAGTGACCATAGGTTCAAGATTTGATAAGTCATATTCATAAACCTTTTCATAAACTGCGTCTTCATCTGAAACCCACTTGGAGTATTCTTTTAAAGCCTCTTCTTTTGACTTGAATTCATCCTTTATATACTTCCAAAGATAATCAACCGTTGTGATATCCGGATAGCAAACACCGCAAGTACCTCCTGCTTCTATAGCCATGTTGCATAATGTCATACGGGATTCCATAGACATTTCATCAACAATTGGCCCCGTAAACTCCATAACCATATTAGTTGCTCCGTTAACGGTCAATTCCTTGATTACAAATAAAATTGCGTCTTTTGCAAAAACGCCTGATTTAAGCTTGCCATTTAATACAATTTTAATTGTCTTTGGAAAGTGGAATGCGCAAACACCCTTTAATATTCCAACTTCAAGATCCGTAGTTCCAACTCCTGCCGCAAATGCCCCAAAAGCTCCATGAGTGCAGGTATGTGAATCTCCCATGATTATGGTGTATCCGGGTCTTGCAAATCCTTTTTCCGGAAATATTGCATGACATACTCCATTTCGTCCGATATCAAAGAAATCCTTAATCTCATGTTTTCTTGACCATTCACGGAGTATTTTGCCCTGCTCGGCAGTTTTACTGTCTTTTGCAGGCGTAACATGATCAATTACCGCTTTTATTTTTGCAGGATCAAAGACCCTGTCTTTTCCCCTTGCCTGTAAATCAGTGATCGCAATCGGCGTTGTTATCTCATGGCAAAATACCGCATCAAGCTTCAAAACATGTGTATCAGGGAAAGGCAAATCCACCCTATGGGCGTCAAAAATTTTCTCTGCAATTGTTTTTCCCATTTGAATCATCCTCCTCATTCTATAATCATGCAATTAGGTAGTATCAATCAAGCTTTTGTTATACTGATTATATTACTTTACAAATCAATATTCTTCCTGAATTTTATCCTAAACCACTTTTATTTTTAACGATTTCTGCTATTATTAATAGCTCTTTTAATATAGTTTCAATATATAATTGTAATGCATATTTATTATTTTTTCTATTATATATTTTTCTTTATTTAATATCTGTATAAATCTACGACCTACGCTCTTTATTAAATTCCTTCTGATACTTTGAAATCTGCCTTCCCCTTTGTTTTTCCAGAAGTCTTAGCTTACCTTCTTTTTTTGCCTCCAGATGTTTAAGTTCCTTCTGAAGCTTTAACCAACTTTCCCATCGTTTCAATTCAATCATTCCGGCTTCTATTGCTTCCCTGACTGCGCAGCCAGGTTCATTTTCATGTTTACAGTCATTGAAGCGGCACCTGTTTATCAAATCCTCAATATCGCCAAACATAACTTCCATGCCGGTATCCGCCTCCCACAACGATATCGAACGCATGCCAGGCGTATCCATGATCAGGCATCCTCCCGGTAAAAGGATAAGTTCTCTATGTGTTGTTGTATGCCTTCCTTTGCTGTCGTCTTCTCTTATTTCCTGTGTTTTTAATATTCTCTCTCCCGCCAATGAGTTTACCAATGTAGATTTGCCAACACCGGAAGAACCAAGTAAGGCGACTGTTTTTCCATAGATAAAATATTTTTTTATACTTTCAATACCCTCGCCGGTGACACAACTAATAGCATGAACTTCTACTCCTGGAGCTACTTTATATACATCTGCTACTCTTTTTCCAACATCAATGCAGCAATCAGCTTTAGTCAGCACAACTACAGGCATTGCTCCACTTTCCCAGGCTGCAATCAGATATCTTTCAAGCCTCTTCATATTGAAATCCAAGTTTAGAGATTGAAGTAAAAAAACATAATCTACATTAGCGGCCACAATCTGCTCATTTAATTCAATTCCCGCAGCAGCTCTTGAAAACTTTGTTTTTCTGTTTAAGAGATACTGTACGCTTAAAACTTGATTCTGTTCATTATACTCCAGCGCCACCCAATCCCCAACTGCTAGTTGCAAAGCTTTATCGTGTTTCTTAAGGGGCCTGTTGACAAGCTGTGTCCCAGTATCTGTCATTACCCTCAATACTTGGCCATAATCCGCTATAATTCTTGCAGGGTACATATTATCTTTAGATTTCTGCTTCCATTCATTTTCAAAATATTCATCCCAACCATAATCTTTTATGCTCATTATTAATATCCATCCTTTATCAATTTCTTTTCCTTCTGTCTTCTCTTCTTTTTATTCTTCAAATCGTTTTCCTTAACTCTAGTTCTGGGATTAATGACCCAGCTACCGCGAATTTCCTTTATATAATCAAATACACTCTTCTTTTTATTCATAATTTTTCACTCCTTCTTCTTTAAAGTTTAATTTCCATCAAACATCTCACTGAAAATGAATGCAAAAAAAACCGCAGGCAACGACCACCTGTGGGTTTAACAAGACATTAATTCTAATTGAAATGTCCGTTTAACTTATTTAATAGCAACAAAAAAACACGCTACCAATGCGTGTTGTTACTTTTTATTACACGATTCAGGTTGCTCGAAAGAAGTAGCATAGGGAACACAAATAAACCCAATCGAAGGCCAGTCTTGTGT
>JAUZPS010000497.1 GCA_030705945.1 Bacillota bacterium | reverse complement strand
GTCCCATGATAACTTCATGCCCACTGTCACATTCGATACACTAAATTTTGTATATCCCTCTTTAATATCTCCACAGCCTAACGCTTTTTCGACAGCTTCTATCACACTTTTTCGCATATGTTCTGAGACCTTGTAAAGCTTTGTTTTCTTAAATTCTTGCCAATGTTCATTAAGTATCTGAGACACTTTTATATTTTTTTCTTTGACTAATTGTTTTAAAATACACTGCTTTCTTCATACTCTAAATTCTACTGGAAATATTAGTATTAATCAACTCTTTACCTTGCTATTAGCCAATCCAAGAAATAGAAAGCAACCATAATTTCCTTAATATTAATTAAAAATTGACTAAACCAGTCAATAATATAATTACAATACTATTGACTGATATAGTCAATTATTTTTATTTATTATTATTTTCCCTAAATAGGACTCTTTTTGCTCTATTCATTACTTACTGGTAATTTCCACTCTCTCGGTTAAACCATTTTACAGCACAAATAATATCCGACATATTTATTGCTCCATTCAAATCAAAATCACATATACTATTGTATTTTGCATCACCTTTTAGTGAATTAAAGCTTTTTGCCATTTCAATTATATCAGCTAAATTAATGTAGTTGTTTTGGTCAATATCACCCGGCCATATAATTAAAGGCGTTTCTTTGGTATTTAATTGTTCTTTATAATTAAATGTAAGTTTTCTTGCCAAATATCCAGCCTTAGATATCTTTAAAGTTAATATGTCCTCGGAATCAACACCAGGGCATTCAATATAAAAATATCCATCCTGATCAGAATATGCATAACTTGAGGTTCCCTCAATCTCAACCTTAAATCCAGCTCTTATATTTGTATCTGATAAGTTCACATCAGGCTTTATATAGCCGTAAATAATTGTTCCATTACTTCTTACATTCACATTACATGTTTTGGTAAATCCGCCATCCTCAGTAGTGCAGGTGATTACAGCCTTTCCAGGTGATTTTCCAGTAATATGTCCAGTTTTGTCTACAACAGCAATATTTTCATTGTTGGATTTCCACAAAACTTTTTTGTTAACTGCAGTTGAAGGCGAAATTATCGGCATAATCTGACCTGAAAAATCAAGCGAAAGAAAACTATTAGGTTCAAAGCAATTATTTTCATTAAGCCCCATTAACCCTGCATCAACAATTGTTTTTACATATGTTTCATACCATCCAAGATGTACATCATCAATTAAAATATTATTTTCAGTGCTTTTATAACCCAAAGCCTTACATAAGATTACCGCATATTCTGCTTTGGTAATTCCTGTTTCAGGTCTAAATGTTCTATCTTCATAACCTTCCATTAAATTATTCCTATATACAATATATATCTCTCTAAAGTATTCATTGTCAGGTGTCACATCTGGGAAGATTCGAGTAGGTTGATCGGTTGTATTCAGTCCAAATGATTTTACAAGGAATCTGCATAATTCTCCCCTTGTTATCTGTTTTGGTTGTGCATTTGTAATAATATCAAAGTTTGTATTATAGATATCAAGTCTAGAGACATTTATCGGGTATAAAATATTAATGGTATAACTGGTTTCATCAATAGTTACTGAAATACCGTAAAGAGACATCATGAATCTAAGAGGTAAATATAAAACAGTCATTCCAGTACTATAATCCACCCAGGGCTTTGATGTCATTATACCAGACAACCCATTAAAAGAATATTCTCCTGTATCAAATTTAGAATTAAATACATTTTTAGAATCAGTCATCGAAAAAGTCTGAGTTACTCCATTTAAACTTGTATCGCACGGATTAATTAATTCGATATCTACCATACCTATCCAGTATTCGCCATTAACTTTACGAACCGGAGCTTCGGTATTAATTATTTTACCATCAAGGTATAAAGTATAAGTTGGGGTTTTAATGGGTTTTGTGTAACTATCTATTCTTTTTGCAGTTTCATCTATTGTAATAGTAAATCGAAGTTTATTAGCAATAAACTTGAGAGGTACATAGAGTTTCTCGTTAAATAAATACGGTTTTTGCTCAGTTGTTCCGCTCGATCCATTATATGTATATTCGCTGCTGTTTAGTTTCATTTTCAGAGTATTTCCTGCTAGTTCATAAGTAATCTCTTGACTTAGCGCATCCCATGATAATGTAATGCCCACGGCTTCAAGCAATCTTAGCGGAACAAATAATTCGTAATCAACTTTGATTATCGGTGAATCAGGTACATATTCAATGCCGTCAGCAAAAAATCTGTAGCTATCTGTCGGAACTGTTTCTGAAAAAACATTAAAATACTGGCTTGATACAATCATAATAATCATAAGTAACATTAATATAATTCTTTTTCCTTTTGTCTCCATTTTAAAATTCCCCCACTGAAATTTTTTAATAATAAAACTAACTTACTTCTTGTATAATCTATAGATAATGAACTTTAAACCTTAATAAAAACCATGCGCGAAGTTGCTGGCATTTGAGCAATGTAGAAAATAAAATCACTATTGATTTTGCATTTGTCAGAGCAAATCACGAAGGCTTTTACGTGATTTGTGACAGACAAATGTATAGAATCAAATGATTTTATTAGACTGGATAAATTCGGTTTTAAGTTCCTTATCTATGCTATATATATATATATTATATATTAATAGCCACCTAAAATGAATGACTTTAGTAACTTTTGTTGCGTTAAACATAACATATATGACAATTTAATAATAAGTTTTTTAAATAACATACTTTTTAGTCCAATCAGGCTATAAAGCATGTTATTACTCCTTTTACCTTACTGGCTACCTATCACTAAAGATATCCTGCCTTACAAAAAATCCCCAGCCTTTGGCCAGGGACTTTCGTCACGTAAAGAGATTGGTTATTGAAAAAAGGCAATATAAAAACCAACAGTACAATTCACTGCTGGTTGTAATTAAGCTCTTCAAACCTTAGATTTCGAGTTCCCCCTCTTCTTCATCACCCTGTCCGTTTGAAATCTGGTTTGCGTTTCTGACAATACTGTTATATCTTTCAAGTTCTTCCTCCAAGTACTGTGCAACAAGTAAAATCATATCCGTAGGGTTGCTGTTATTGGAATGATAGCTTATAAAACAGTCGTAATAACGCCTGCGGTCGGCAAATTTAATATTTATCGGAGGATAACCATCTTTCATAAGCTCAAGGTTTAAAAGCAACCGTCCCGTTCTGCCGTTACCGTCAATAAAAGGATGTATACCCTCAAATTCCAAATGAAATAATGATACACGTTCGATAGTGTGAATAGCTGTCATCTGTTGGTATTTTGCAAGGAGTAGCTCCATCTGGGACGGCACAAGATAAGGCTGAGGCGGTGTATGAACAGCACCCATAATTGTTACAGGAACTCTTCGGTATACTCCTCTGTCCTCTCTTCTATTCATCAGAACCAGGCTGTGAATTTCCTTAATTATCTTTTCTGACAATTGAACCTTTTGTTTAACCAGTTCTTCTACATACAACCATGCATCTTTATGACCGATTGCCTCCAGATGATCCTTCAGCGGCTTTTTATCAATTGTAATACCTTCATTAATAATTAAGGCAGTTTCCTGCAATGTCAGGGTATTTCCCTCTATTGCATTTGAGTTATATGTAAAATTAACAAGGAATTCTTCTCTTAGCCTTAACAATTCTCCCTCGGTAAGGGGCCTATATGAATTTAGCTCTTGCAAAAGGCTATCAATTTTATTAAATTCAGCTATGCAAAATCACCCTCTCTTTGTACTTATATATTTTATTATAATTGACATAGGTATAAACTTCTACTTCGTTTTTCAAATAATACTTATTATTCACTATAATATCCC
>JAUZPS010000496.1 GCA_030705945.1 Bacillota bacterium | reverse complement strand
GCCGGCGAGGAAGCCGGAAGCAAACTTAATAAAGCCCAGGAACTTGGCGTCCGTATAATTACCGAAGATGATCTTAAGAAGTTGATCAACGGCAATGAACTTTGAGTGATATGAGCGCATTAGCTATTTTTTGATACTACCTTATATAAGTTACGAAAAAGATTATACATTAAAAAATGCAGTTAATACGTCTGCATTTTACTATCAAAGCTGAACTTTTCGCAACTTATGAATTAAGGTATATATTTTGCAATATAAAAAGTTTATGTAAAATGTTTATTGCAAAATATATAATTGAAAATAACTTTAAATATATATTTCGGTTGTTTTTCAAAATTATTAACAATTTTTTAATAAAAAATTTAAATAAAATTAATATATAGATATCTTTTTTTATTATTTATGATAAAATATTATTATAAAGAGAATTGATGAAAAATTTTAAATATCTTTAGAATGAATTAAAATCAGCTTTAAATATACTTATTATCAGATTGAAATTTAGAATTCATGAAATAGTCGTAATAAGTAAGTTTGAAGATTATTTGGGCTTAATATAGAGTAAGTATAAACCAATATCCTCCTTTAAATTAAAATAAAATATTTTTTAAAAAAACAAGGGATATTGTGTGTATAAGCTCAAATATAAATTTATTCTAAGGTATCTAAGGGCGTTTCAAAAAATTCCTTGTTCAGGTTTATACGACGAAAACCTATTATATCAAGTTTTTGAAACGACCAGTTGACCAGTTATTTTTTTGATACTGCCTAAATCAATTAATTATTTATCACTATTCATAGGTATGATATTATTTATGATATGGCATATAAATACATTAATTGATTAATTTGTTTTTGGGTTATTACATTATTTTGAAAAGAGGTATGTTATGGCTGTAATTGTTTTCATCTTTTTTGACATTATAGTGGTTTGCATTGTAATGATGTTATTGGTAAAGTATTTGGGGTTAACTGTTCCAAGCAAATTAGTAGAAACATTTTATAAAATACCTAAATCAAAAGAAGCAGTTGATAAAGTTAAGTTGTTTATCAAAGATTTCAGGTTGCCGCGTATTAACTTTTCACTCAGTAAAATAAATTTTAAACCGTCAATAAAAAAGAATAGAGTTGATGTAAAACAAGACATTTCCAATTATTTTAATAAAAGAAAGGATAATGTTTTAGTAAATGATTCAGTAAAATCTAATTTAGGAATAGCCGGTAATAAATCGGAACCATTAATTCACCAGAGAATTAATGAATTTGTTCAGAATGATAATATCTCTATTAGAAATCAAAAGCTTGTTCCCGCAGATAATGTGGGCTATTCAGGTAATTTTAACAGAGAAACAGCTCAATATTCATACTCTGAAGATAATTCCAACAGAAAAGTTATGCCTTGGGCTAAATCAAATGACAGGGACCAAGAATTGCAGGAAAACGAAATCAAGAAAGCTGTTCAGCTAGATAAAGAAAATGAGGAAAAAATACGGCAAGAGATACTTAGACAAGAAAGAATAGTTAAGGAAAGACTGGAGCAGGAAAAGCTAAATCAAGAGAGACAGCAAAAGGAATTGATGGAAAAACAGAAAAATGAGGAAGCTCATAGACAAGAGAGACTTATTAAAGAAAGAATTTTACAAGAAAAATTAAATGTAGAGAAACTAACTGAAGAAAAACTGAAACAGGAAAGATTAAATCAACAAAGACTAAATGAAGAAAGAATAAATCAAGAAAGATTAAATCAGGAAAGATTAAATGAAGAAAGACTAAATCAGGAAAGAATAAATCAAGAAAGAACAAGTCAAGAAAGAACAAGTCAAGAAAGAATAAATCAAGAAAGAATAGATCAGGAAAGACTGAATCAGGAAAGATTAAATAAGGAAACTTTAGATCAAGAAAGATTTGATCAAGAAAGATTAGACCAGGAAAGATTAAATCAGGAACTGCTAGAACAAGAAAGATTGAATCAGGAAAGATTAAATCAACAAAGACTTGAGAAACAGAGACTTGAACAACAACACCGAGAGGTAGACAGTTTAGATAGGAACAGAAAAGGCCGTAAGAAAACAAATATGGATAATGTATCAAAGGATAACGAAAAACAGGAAAAGTCATTGTTCGGGGGCTCAAAAGCGCAGAAGAAAAAGTATCAGATCGTTCAAACAGGTTTTTCAAGTGTATTTTTTGGCAAAAATAATAATGTTATCATTATACCTTACGCCAAAGATACTGAAGGAAAAGGCAGAGCAATGGATAGTGTAATATGCCTGCAAGTTCCAATTAAACCTCATCAACTAGGGGAAGCCATAAGAGAATCAATAGAAATTGAAAATGATGTTTATCCTTTTACTGATAAGGAATTGCTTAAGGAACTCGGAGTTAAAGAATGGGATGAGTTTACGCTTGGTAAGAGATATATTTCTATCAGATATGATGATGATTGCGGTTACATATTAAATACTACTTCAAGAAATCCAGATGGCTCGTACAGACTTAATTGTCCAGGCGGCATAGAGAAAATAGTAAATAAAGATTCTACTTTAACTGATTTGGGGGATACTATATTTAATCTTATTGAAAAGTGTAAAGCCTAAGATTTCTAAGTTTTGGTAAACTAAAATAATATTTAATGTATACAAAAAAGTTTGTTTTTATAAGCAAACTTTTTTGATGTCTGAGAAATGTAAAACATTTTATATGAATGATTGACGGAAAACAAGCCATTTTATATAATAAACATTATGAATGGAGGGAATTTTATGAAGATAACCAGAGAGACCATAGAACACGTAGCTCAACTTGCGAGATTAAACCTTACAGAAGCGGAAATAGTAAAATTAACTTCTGAAATGGGAAATATTATATCTTATGTGGATAAGCTGAATGAGCTTGACACATCAAATATACAGCCAACTGCGCATGTTATGCCGATTAAAAATGTTTTCAGGGAAGACGTTGTTGGACAATCCTTTGACAGGGATAAATTATTAGCAAATGCTCCTTCAAAGGAAAATGGATGCATAAAGGTGCCGAAAGTTGTTGAGTAGCATTATCAAAAAACTTATTATGGTAGTATCAAAAAAAACTTAGCAACTTGGCGTTTCAAAAACTTGATATAATGGGTTTTCGTCATATAAACTTGATATTATTAATTTTCATTATACAAAACTTGGACAAGAAATTTTTTGAAACGCGCATAGACAGCTTCAAGAATAGGAGGAAGAAAAGTGGAACTTTTTGAATTAACTGCTCATGAGTTAAAAGATTTGATAGAAAGTAAAAAAGCAAGCACTGTTGAGATTACAGAGTCAGTGCTTAGTAGGATAGATAATGTTGAAAATAAGGTAGGAAGTTATATAACTGTTTGTAAGGATGAGGCTATAAAAAGAGCGAAGGAAGTTCAGAATAAAATTGATAAGGGTGAGGCAAAGTCGGGCTTAGCAGGCATTCCTATGGCGCTTAAGGATAATATGTGCACAGATGGAATAAAGACAACTTGCGCTTCAAAGATACTTAATAATTTTGTGCCGCCATATAACGCTACTGTTTCTAAGAAGCTTTATGAATCGGATACAGTATTGCTTGGTAAGCTTAACTTAGATGAGTTTGCAATGGGCGGATCTACGGAAAATTCATATTTTCTCAAGACAAAGAATCCATGGGATTTAGAAAGAGTGCCTGGAGGTTCAAGCGGTGGTTCGGCGGCTTCTGTTGCGGCTGGTGAAACAGTATTTTCCCTTGGATCAGATACAGGGGGTTCCATAAGACAACCTGCGTCATTCTGTGGAATTGTTGGCCTAAAACCGACATATGGATCAGTTTCAAGGTATGGTCTTGTGGCGTTCGCATCTTCT
>JAUZPS010000495.1 GCA_030705945.1 Bacillota bacterium | reverse complement strand
GCCTTTTTGCAAACTTAAGGCCGGCGATTATTTACAGTTCCTTAAAGAATGCGTCGCCTTTAAGAGCGGATATTGTGAAGGATGGCATAGATATCATGGTTGTAAGAGAACTTACAGGCGGCATTTATTTTGGCCAGAGAGGGAGAACTACCGTTGAAGGCATGGGACCTGCAGCATATGATACTGAAATGTATAGCGCTTTAGAGGTTGAAAGAATAGCTAGGCTGGCGTTTGAAACTGCTATGAAAAGAAAAAAGACGCTTACATCGGTTGATAAAGCCAATGTTCTTGAAAGTTCAAGGTTCTGGAGAGAGACTGTTGTAAAGCTGTCAGCAGAATATCCTGAAGTTACTCTCAATCACATGTATGTAGACAATGCCGCAATGCAGCTCGTCAGAAACCCAATGCAGTTTGATGTAATTGTTACAACAAATATGTTTGGAGATATTTTGTCTGATGAAGCATCTATGATAACAGGCTCTATAGGAATGCTTCCTTCAGCAAGCCTCGGAGCAGGAACATTGGGGCTTTATGAACCTATACACGGATCCGCTCCTGACATTGCAGGACAGGATAAAGCAAATCCAATTGCCACGATACTTTCCGTAGCTATGATGATGAAATATTCCTTCGGTCTAGACGACGTAGCAAAGGACATCGAAGGGGCTGTTGAAAGAATTTTGGAAAAGGGTTACAGGACAGGGGATCTATACAGCGAAGGAACAGAGTTGGTTGGGACAACCAGAATGGGAAGCTTAATCAGCAGTGAGATATTTCAAGGATAAGATATAAATTTTTCAATAATAGTAAAGAAAGGATATCCAAGTGTCTGGATATCCTTTTAAATTAATACTCTTGTTAAGTAAGTACTTTTCAAGGCAATGTGATATAAATTAATGAAAAATATTAAAAAAATCAAAATATTGTTCCCCGTAAAAGCCCCCTCATAAAAATTAATATTTGGTATATTTACCAACCAATCTACCAACTATTAAAACTTCTTCCTTATTGAAAGATTCTCTTCCAAGTAAGTTGCTATCTGCCTTTAAAGTAAGCGTGTCTTCACTATCGCCTTTATAGTACTTTCTTAGAAGCGCGGAGTTTTCAAAAAGAATCAAAATAATATCACCATCTTCAATGCTTGCTTCCCTTGATATTACTAAGATGTCCTCGTATTTGATACCACTATCCATCAGGCTGTTGTCAGGACAGCTGACAATAAAACAATCAGTTGCAGCCTCAAGAAAATCAGGTGGTACCGGTTGATATTTAACAACGTTATAAATACTGTACAAATCGCTTATATTTCGTTTACTTATCTTTTTTACTTCTGGAATAAAAGCTGGATCGGTATATTGAGAGTTATCAGAAATAAGCTTAATTGAACGCGCCATACCTACTTCTCTCTTAATTACCCCTTTTTGTTGAAGTCTGTTTAAAATCCCTTGTACTGCTCCTGGTGTCTTTTCTCCTACCATTTCTCCAATTTCTCTGACTGTTGGAGGTATACCGTTTTCTCTAATAAAAGTCTCGATTGCCGAATAAATCTTCTTTTGCTTCGATGTCAGCGAATTAAACTCAGATGGCACACTCATCACCCTTTTTAATAAATTATTATGAATACTGATAAGAAAACAAATTATCAAAAACAATATTAACAGACTTTTTGAAAAATTTCAAATTATATAATAACAATTATGTAAATTAGATACAAGTTAATACTTGCTAAACCAGGGGTTTGTTTAAACTGAAATGGTATACATATTATGTAAAATTGCTAAAGAGTATTGTAAAATAGATGATTAGACGGGTTGACATAATGAATTTAAAGATTTTCCAGATGAACGATTCTAAAAACATTACTCAAATCTATAATAATAACCATTAATTAACAGATGTATTAATATTATATCCATGGATATATTATATAACGAATAGTTTGTATTTCTAATATTTTAGTAAAGTTTTAGTCTTGAGGTGATATTTTGTTTAAACTTTTACGGGGTGGAAAAGTTTACAGCCCGGAATTCTTAGGATATACGGATATTTTCATTGCAATGGGAAAAATTATTAATATCCGGGAAAATATAAAGGTTGACAATCTTTTTGATGTAGAAATCATTGATTGCAGAGAAAAGATTATTGCGCCGGGGATAATTGATCAACATCTTCATATTCTCGGCGGTGGAGGAGAAGGTGGGCCGGCAAGCAGAATTCCCGAAGTATTTTTGGGTGATTTGATTTACGCTGGAATAACTACAGTTGTAGGAGTTTTAGGATTTGACGGACTTACTAGGAGCATAGCTGGACTTTTGACTAAGGCTAAAGCGCTGCAAACCGAAGGAATAAATACTTTAATATATACAGGAAGCTATGGTATACCAACATCAACCCTTACAGGAAGCGTAACGAAGGATATTGCTTTTATTGACAAGGTAATAGGAGCTGGTGAAATTGCTATTTCGGATTACAGGTCCAGCCACCCGGATATAAGGGAGCTTAAGCAGCTTGCGTCAGAAGTGATGGTAGGTTCAATGATAGGAAAGAAAGCCGGTATATTACATATTCATGTTGGAGATGGAAAAGAGGGATTAAAACCTGTGACCGATTTAATAAATGAGTCAGAATTCCCCATAGAGATGTTTGTGCCTACACATATAAACAGAAACAAGGACTTATTTGAAGAAGGACTGGAGTTCTTGAAAATTGGAGGAAATATAGATCTTACAGCTGGTGATATAGGTGATAAGGGTTATAATGCGCCAGAAGCGCTGGCTATTATTAAGGAAAGAAACTTAAGTCTGGATAGAGTCACAATAACATCTGATGGAAATGGAAGTATACCATGCAAAAATGGCGAATTTGGCGTTGGAAAGCCGTCAATGCTTTTTGATGACATTAAAACCAGCATCAGCGAGGAGAGGCTGAGTTTTGAAGACGTATTTAAGACAGTTACTATAAATGTAGCAAAATTATTAAAACTATATCCTCAAAAAGGCACTCTTCAGGAAGGAAGCGATGCGGATATTCTGATATTGGAAGAAGCTGGGCTTAATGTTTCCAGCCTTTTAATAAATGGTGAAACTTTTATAAAGGAGGGAAAACAGGTAAAAAGAGGGAGGTATGAAGCTTAATATGGAAGCGTGGATAAAACAGGCAATTAGCTTTTTATATTATCTTTTTAATGTTATAAGCAATATTGTTCTTTTTAAGCTGTTTTTTATAATTTTATTGGTCTTAGCTCTTTTGGCGTATAATTTATTTAATAAAATAGGAAAGAAAAAATTTATGCAGAAAAGGTGATTTCATGAACAATTATAGTATAAGAAATGAACATGTTACGTCTAAGTGGACGCTATTATGTGTAATTATAGGATGGATTTGCGCAATTTTATCTCTTTTTGTTGTTCCATATGCTTTCGGAGTCCTTGGCGTTGTTATGGGAGTGATTGTTTCTAAAAATGGAAGCAGGCTGGGATTACCCATTATAATAATGAGTATTATTCTAATGGGAATCGGACTTTTATTTAGTGGCGTGATTATGAATTATACAAGTCACTACCTGTTCCGAAGCCGCTGATGATAATGAGTTTTTTAGAATTTCATAACGATATCTATAGATAAAAAGCAATTAATCTTTTACATTTGCCTATCACAAAATAACGTTAAAGCGTTCGTTATTTTGCTCCGTCAAATGTAAGATTAATAGTGCTTTTTATATAGATAACCAACTGTAAAGTTTATTATGTAAAAAACGGAGGATATGATGGTGGAGAAAGCAAGAGGCAACTTGGTTATTATCGGGGGAGCTGAAGATAAAAAGGGAGAAAGCAAAATCTTAAGACAGATTTCCGAAATAG
>JAUZPS010000494.1 GCA_030705945.1 Bacillota bacterium | reverse complement strand
TTACCGGTTCATATAAATCAATTTTACCCCGTTCCAAAAGTATCATAACCGCAGCTGCTGTAACAGTTTTAGTTATAGAATATAATCTGAAAATAGAATCTCTTCTGATTGGAAGTCCTGCTTCCCTGTCAGCCAAACCGTCTTCATGGTAGAAAATCTCTTCTCCGCCTTTTACGACCAATAAATTTCCTCCCGCTATATAGTTTTGGTCTATGCTCTCTCTTAACGCTTCTTTTATCTGATTAATTTCTGTTTTACTCATCATTTTTGTTTTCCTACAGCCTTTCGGATTATTTTTTCATACTATATAAATCGTGAAAAAGATTTTACATAAGCAAATGAAATTAAAGCATCTTCATTTGCGAAAATAATATGGAATTTCTCGCGATTTATATATAGAGGTGTTTGTTTCGTGATTTTAAAGTTAATTTAAAATCGCGATACTTATAGCATTAAACGGTAAATATTTGCCACATCATTTTCGTTTAATTTAACAAAACCCCCAATTGTTCCTTTCCGCCCATCCCCATAGCATGCCTTCTTCGCCATCTCTTCAATATCTGCTTCCTTTGCGCCAAGTTCTGAAAAATTACTTGGCATCCCAATAGAGATGAAAAACCGTTTAAGTGCTGCAATTCCTGCTTTAGCAGTATTTTCAGGCTGTTCAAAATCCATTTGACAGCCCCATACACGAACAGCAAGCTTAGCAAATCTATTGATATCATGTTTCATGTTATAAGTCATCCACGCTGGAAATACAACCGCAAGTCCGGCTCCATGCGCGCAATCATAAATCGCAGACAGCTCATGTTCAATATCGTGACTTGCCCAATCCTGCGCTCTGCCAACCCCGCACGAATTATTATGCGCCATCATACCTGCCCACATTATATTAGCCTGAGCCTGATAATCAGCAGGGTCCTGTATTACTCTTGGCGCTTCTTTAATCATTGTCAGCAGCAAAGCTTCAATCATTCTGTCGGTCACCTCAACTTCTTTTGTTGTAGTAAAATATCGTTCAAATAAATGCGCCATTATATCTGTTATTCCGCATGCTATCTGAAATTGCGGCAATGTTTGCGTTAAAGCGGGATTTAATATGGAAAATGCCGGTCTAAGCGCTTCCCCGCTCGCTCCACGTTTATACATTCCATTTTCATTTGTGATAACTGAATCAGGAGAACCTTCGCTTCCCGCTGCTGAAATAGTCAAAATCGTACCTATAGGCAATGCTTTTGTAATTACTTTGCCTTGATAATAATCCCAAAAATCGCCATCATAAACAGCGCCTGCCGCAATCGCCTTGGCGGAATCAATTGCGCTTCCTCCGCCAACAGCGAGAACAAAATCAACCTTTTCTTTCCTGCACAAATCAATACCTTCATAGACAAGCCCGCTCCTTGGATTTGGCTTAACGCCGCCAAGTTCGACAAATCCGACGCCTTCTTCTTTTAAGGAATTCTTTACCCTGTCCAGTAGCCCTGAACGTACAACCGAACCTCCGCCATAATGTATAAGAACCTTATTTCCTCCAAAACGTCTTACATATTTTCCTGTATTGTTTTCTTGGTCCTTACCAAAAGCAAAGTATGTAGGACTATAAAACGTAAAATTTTCCATAAACTTTTATCTCCTTTTAGATTCTAATTTTTTTCTTATTCTATATTCTTATAATTTTCTGATAATTTAATTATAATTATTGAGAAAAATTTATCAAGATAAGTAAATTTATAAATTTCATAAAAAAACAAACAAATTTCCAAAGAAAAACAATTCAAATAAATACATTTTTAGAATAAAATTATTTTCATGGTAAATTTTTAATAGGAGGGATATATAACCATGAGCAAGAAAATAGTTACGTTTATATTAGTTTTTTCATTATTATTGAGTATTGCAACCAGTACTACTGTATTAGGAGCTAACTTTACAAATCCGTTAATTTGGGCCGATGTTCCCGATGTGGATGTTTTAAGGGTAGGCAATAATTATTATATGTCAAGTACGACAATGCATATGAACCCTGGAGTTCCGATCATGAAATCCAGCAATCTTGTAGATTGGAAAATAGTAAACTATGTTTACGATACCCTTGAAAGCGGAGACAAACAAACGCTTAAAAACGGACAAAACGAATATGGCAAAGGTTCTTGGGCAAGCAGCCTCAGATACAACAACGGTACATATTATGTGGCGTTTTGTTCCAACTCTTCCGGCAAAACTTATATTTATCAGACCAAAAATATAGAAACCGGTCCATGGACACGTTCAACTCTTAATGGCGTTTATCATGACTTATCTTTGTTCTTTGATAATGGACGCGCATTTTTGGTTTACGGAAGCGGTGATATCAGTATTATTGAGCTTACTTCAGACGCGACAGCTATCAAGGCAGGCGGACTTAAGAAAACCATTATTCCAAATGCAAGTCAAGTCGCAGGTTCATCCATGATCGTGAAGGCTGAAGGCTCTCATATCTATAAGGTTAACGGTCAATATTATATATTCAATATATTATGGCCGTCAGGGGGCGGAAGAACTCAAATATGCCACCGCGCAAGCGCTATAGACGGTAAATATGAAGGTAAGGTCGTATTGAATGATTCCGGTATCGCTCAGGGAGGAATTGTAGATACGCCTAATGGCGAATGGTATTCTATGCTATTTAAGGACAGCGGGTCAGTGGGACGTATACCTTACCTAGTTCCAGTCAAATGGAGTAATAATTGGCCGGTATTCGGAGTAAATGGCAAGGTTCCACAGAGTATGACTGTTCCTGGCGGAGCTTCCAGATCTTCAAGTCTATTTGTAGCATCCGACGAATTTACATCAAGCGGGAAACTTCCCCTCGTGTGGCAGTGGAATCATAATCCCGACAATAACAACTGGTCTCTTACCAAGCGTTCTGGGTTTTTGAGGCTCACTACCGGAACAAAGGCTACCAATATCCTTGACGCCAGAAATACACTTACTCAAAGAACCTTTGGCCCTGTATGTTCAGGAAGTGTCGCAGTAGAAACAGACAGTATGAAAGATGGTGATTATGCCGGTCTTGCCGCATTCCAACAAAACTATGGATTTGTCGGCGTAAAAATGACAGGTACATCTAAATCAATCGTTATGGTAAATGGCAGTTCCGGGTCGGCAAAAGAAATAGCGAAGGTTTCTGTTACTCAGAAAAGAGTATACTTTAAAGTAAAATGCGACTTTACTAATAAAACAGATAAAGCATATTTCTATTACAGCCTTAACGGCGCTACCTGGACAGCTATCGGCAACACTCTTCAGATGTCTTATACAATGCCTCATTTTATGGGATACCGCTTTGCGTTATTCAATTTTGCAACAAAAACAATAGGTGGTTTTGTTGATTTTGATTATTTCAGAATAGAGTAGGATAGGATGAATTAAAAAAGTGGCGGTCATCCGCTTTGTGTGAAACAGGATATTATGCGGATAATATCCTGTTTCACGTATTGGGAACTTGATATAAACAAATTAGGCAGTATCAAAAAAAACTTAGCAACTAGTCGTTTCAAAAACTTGATATAATGAGTTTTCATCATACAAAACTTGAACAAGTAATTTTTAGAAACGCCCTTATAAAAATGCAAAATTATCAATGGTAATAAAACCAATTATTTAAGTTTGCCTTTAAAACCTTAATTCGTAGTATATACATAGTTCTTTTGAATATATCTTATTTGAGGAGATTTACATAGCTCATAAGCTTTTCCTTTATCTATTTGAAGTAATGCGCAAGAATAAACTCCAGAACTAAATACATCTTTTACTACTACCCCGCCTATTTTTTGCGCAAGGTCATAAATGCCATCAGATGAGTCAAAAAAAGCTACAATCACTTCACCTGAATACT
>JAUZPS010000493.1 GCA_030705945.1 Bacillota bacterium | reverse complement strand
CTGATAAGAGAGTTTCAAAAAATTCCTTGTTCAAGTTTTGTATGATGAAAACCCATTATATCAAGTTTTTGAAACTCCCAGTTGCTAAGTTTTTTTGATACTATATAAAAAGCAATTAATCTTTTACATTTGCCTATCACAAAATAACGTTAAAGCGTTCGTTATTTTGCTCCGTCAAATGTAAGATTAATAGTGCTTTTTATATACCTAAATGAAATTATCAATAATGCGCGCGGGATTACAATCTGAAACAGAATAAAATAATATGGCCGACCTTGATTAATAAGTTACTTTTTCTCCACAAGCTTTCCTAAAGACATTGCGCATATTCTATTGCCATAATCAGTAATATCATATTCATGAGTAACCATGAGGATGGTAATTCCCCTTGAATTTATTCTTGCAAACAATTTCATTACCTCTATAGAAGTTTCCTCATCCAAATCAGCAGTTGGTTCGTCAGCAATCAAAATTTCCGGATTATTTACCAATGCTCGGGCAATAGCTACCCGACGCATTTCACCACCTGAAAGTTGCGCCGGATATCTTTGCGCCAGACTTTGTATTCTCATTTCTTCCAGCAAGTTCATTGCGCGCTCTATACCATTGCCTTCTCTCTTATCCAAGCAAAATGGAAGACGTACATTGTCCAATATTCTTAAGTTTGAAAGAAGGCTCAATCCTTGAGGGACATACCCAAACTTTGAATTGCGTATTTTTGACATTTCTTTATCATTCATGGACCATAAATCAGCGCCATTTATAAGAATCTTACCAGAAGTAGGACGCAACAAACCTACAATCATATTTAACATTGTTGATTTGCCACTACCAGACCTTCCAATAATGCTGACAAAATCTCCGGGCATAATGTCAAGATCCACATTGTCCACTGCAGTAAATGAAGAAAAATCATCCCTTGCATATACCCTTTTTAATTGCTTAAGTTCCAACATAAATTATTCATACCCCCTTATCATAATATGGGGTTCCAATCGACCAATGCGTATTGTAGAATAAAGACAAGATATCACTCCTGTGAAAACAGAGAGCAGTAAGCTGACAGCAGATAGCATAACTATTGAGCCTATTTTGGGCTGCATGTAAGGAAGCCCTAGTGATGTTGCTATTAACATACGAAATTCATACATAATAAAAGCAGCCGCTATTACTCCGCAAACTGCCCCTAATATGCTTATAATAAGAGTTTCAGTCATAAGCAAGCCTTCAAGTTTTTTCCGGGTGGCTCCGAGCGCTAAAAGCAATCCGAATTCACGTTTCCGTTCATTTGCAGTAACAGTGAAAACAACTGCAAGGATTAAGAACGATACTACCCATAGCAGTCCCTGAATTCCATAAGCCAGACCCCTTAAATTATTCAGTTGAGTTGAAATATGCCTCATCATTTCTTTTAAAACAACAACATCTGTTTGTGGATATTTATTTATTATCGTCTTAGCTATTTCAGAGGCATCTGAATTGCTGGTTAACTTTATAAATAATGCAGATACACGGTCTTTCTCATTCCCGGCAGGATGAACTGCTGACTCTTGTGATGTTTTTATCATATACCGCGCAGTTTCTAATGTCATAAATACTGATGAATCGAACCCCATTCCAGTATCATTCAACTTTGCCGCTACCTTAAGCGGTTGCCCGAAGAACCAGACCCGACCTCCAAATGCTGCATTTACGTGACTTCCTGTAACAACTTCTCCAAATGCTAATTTACTGCTATCGATATTCTTCATCCATGATTTTATTGTAAAATCCGTTTTAGGATCAAAGCCTATTAGTTGCACTGGTACTGTACAACAAGCAGCATTGAGTGATCCGATATATAATTGGGGAGACACCTGTTCTACTCCATGCGTCGCAGAAATTCCCTCCACAAGGTTTTCATTCAAATAAAATGTATTGGACTCACTTCTTAAAAGTGTATTTTGAAGACTTAAGGCGCATCCTCTGGGGACAATCATAATGTCCGCCCCCATTCGCCCCGACATGTAATTCTCTCCCAAACTTAGGCTCTGAGATAGTAATCCTCCGCAAAACATTACAAATGAGAAAACAGTAACAACAATAATAAGGCTTTTCGATCTAAAAGAACGTTTTCTAAGGTTTTTTATAGCCAGCGCAAATGTCGTCAACCTCTGTTTGCCCATTACTTAATAACACTTCTTTCTTTATATATCCTCTCTGATCTTATGTAGTTGCTTTGGAAAAAAATATTTCCAATTCCCAATATCATAGTTATTACGCTCACTACTATCAATGCAGGCTCTGTCCCAACTCTGCATGCCATAGTAGGCGTCTCACACATTCCGATAATTTCTGTTGGAATAAGCAGCGCGGCTAAGCCTAGCAGAAATAGCATGATACTAAGAGCTATACAGGTTTCATGTTTTTTAAATCCAATAAGCAAAATTCCGTTGACTATAATAAGTATCCCAATCATCAATTCTGTCATTGCTGTCCAGTGGCATTTCATAAATATAGTTTTGCCGTTCATTAATTCAATCTGATTGGCGCATACCGGAAAAATCGCCTTTGGAATTAGCGCTACTAAAATACCAAGAACAATAATAATCATACCTGTTATTAATTTATTCTTCATTTTGCGTTTCCTCCATATTGTTTACTTATTTTTACACATTAATATTTACCACATTTGATTATAGACCTTTGAGACAAACTTTATACATTAGGGCGTTTCAAAAAATTCCTTGTTCAAGTTTATATGACGAAAACCCATTATATCAAGTTTTTGAAACGACCAGTTGCTAAGTTTTTTTTGATACTACCTTAGAGATTTCTCAACTAGCTTTCTTCTGCTTTTTTAGCTTACCTCTGAACATTGCAATAAAAAACAAAAACACGGGTAAACCAATACCCAGAGCCACACAAATCTGAGAATAAGGAAAAGACAAAAAGTCTATGTAATTATTATCATCCCGCGCCATAAAATAAGTTACTGTAATCAGAACTACCGTAAGCGGCAAAATCATTATCCAATCTTTTTTTATGCCCGTAACCTGTTTAATACAGTGCTTGGCGCAATAAAACATGGCAACCGACTGTACAAAGATTTCAAAAATGAAAAAGCTGACCATAATTAGTTCATACCTCGGAAGGTATTTTGTCAGTTGGGCGCAGCGTATTTGCTGCATGCACACCACTACATACTGTTTCATCAGATCCGGGCCCAAAACCATGGTTTCAAACAACGGCCAGATAATAACCAATACCGCTCCTGTAACCATTGCCCAGAATGTTATTCCGAATACCTTTTTCTTTTTGTTCAGCATAGGATATAAAAAGCCCACCGCCAGAATTGCCATAGCAATATCTCCAAATATATAAAAGCTGCCTGTAAGATCTTTCAGAAATCCATTATCCATTAAAGGTAATATATTTATAAGCTTTATATCCTCTGTTGTTCCCGTAAACATGGTAACGCTAATTAAAACAGACATAATAAAGCCTACAAAAGAAAACCTCACAACTACCTCTATGCCTTTGAATACGCCATACATACAAAGCAAAGTATAAAGGATGCATATAAGATAAAATGGCGTTTCCGGCAAGAAATATTCACTCAGGTGAAGCGTCATTGTATTGGCTGAGGCTCCGTACGCCATAATAAATAATAACGCCAGCAAAATTCCTATTCCTCTTCTTCCAACCCATTTCCCCAAGAGCTGCTCTGAAAATTCTATAATAGTCTTATCAGGAAACTTTGAACACAGGTATACCATTAGAAGAATTATTAGAATTCCAACTGCAAAGCCTATTGTCATGGATATCCAAGTATCTGCTCCAAGCTTCCTTACCATCACACCCGCAGTTATTCCTATGGCTTTGCCGAAAAGCAGATT
>JAUZPS010000492.1 GCA_030705945.1 Bacillota bacterium | reverse complement strand
GCTAGTAAAATATTAGTTTTTCTGAATCGTTTCATTTCTCTACCTCCTGGTAAATAAATTTATTATTTCAGCTTATCTCTATTTGAGTAAAAGCAAATCTTATGTCTAATACTTTTTGATTACAAGCTGATCATTCTGTTTATCCCATTCAACAATACATTCAAAAGCAATTGATGCCATACATAAAGGCAGATAAGGCTTGTTATCAATTAATTCCGGATATTCAGAAACAGGTTTTGTTTTGCCGTTAACTACAATTTTCTTTTTCCCAATCCACATTTCAGTAACTCTGCTTTTACTGGAGATTTTTATTTTCTTTTCTGTTGCGTTCCATTCACAGACATACCCTATTATTTTTGAAATTTCATTTGCCGGCATAATAGCTCCATTTTCGCCAAACGCAGGGACAACTTTGCTATTATTAGCGTTTAGCAATTGCTTTTTATCGTTAATTGTAACATCCGGTTCACCCAACATCATTTCTAATGTAAGCTTAGGCTTTTTGTCCTGGACCATATTTGTTTTTTCACTGCCCGTTGTTTGGTTTGCTGATGATGAAATAGGAGTATTTGAAGCTGGCGCCGGAGTCGCTGACGCGGCTGCGCTGCCAGGTGTTTGAGTTGCTGAAGGCGTACTTGTCGGTGTAGGAGTACCAGCTTCTCTCGGTACTTTAATTTTGCCGCTATTGTATACGGCTTGGATATCTTCGGTATAATTTGTGTAAAACGGAGCCGACGATGTGCTTGCCGTACCAGAACTATCTTCAGTATTTGGTCTTAGAATTATTTCTCCACTGGAAAATTCACTTCTTATCTTAAAAGTCAAATCACAAAGTACGCCATTTCTCTTTATATATGAATCACCAGTTTGATCAAAGTCATTATATAATATTTTTAATCCCCTCTGGATATTTGGATGGCTGCTTATATAAGTAGAGTCATATATCGCGTTGATATCTATTACTTCTGCTGATATATCTTTATCCTTATCAAATAAGATTTCGCCTCCAGCTAACTTTACAAAATCAAGCTTTGATTGGTCATATTCCAATACAAACGACGCTGAAGTGATGCCTGAGGCTGGCGCATTTGCAAGTGATACTGATACGGTAACCTCATCCCCAACATTCCCACTAGTACTCGATACATTTACAGTCACTTCATTGGACGCAAAAACCGATTTATTAATAACAAAGCCTGAAGTAATAAGGCTCATTACGAGAATCATTTCAATTATCTTTTTATATTTCATAAAACACCCCTCCTCAAAAATCAATCAAATTATAGAATTTACTTTTTATTCTTTTCTAAATACAGGTATATGGCTTTAGATAATTCTGCGCGCGTTATCGGATTGTTCGGCTTTATGGTATTGTCGATATAGCCCTGAAAAATGCCTCTCTCATAAGCATTTACAATATACTTTTTTGACCAATCCGGAATTTCAAACTCGTCAGAAAAGAAGACGCTAAATTCAGGGAGATATCCTCCATCATCAAAAGCATTCTCTAAAATCTTGATAGCTTCTGCCCTTGTAACATTATCATTCGCTCTAAACACATTCCCACTGTAGCCTTGCAGCAACTTCTGCTTATATGCTTCATTTATATATGATATTGCCCAGGAAGGCGTGCTCTTTTTATCCTTGAATGGAAAAGCGTTATCCGTAGGTACAATAATATTTTTAGCGGTTATTATCATTTTGGCTATCTCTGCTCTGCTTACATATTTATCCGGTTTTACAGTTTTATCTCCATAGCCTGAAATAATACTTTTTTGAATAAGATAGTCAATATATTCCTTAGCCCAACTTGAATTCAAATCAACAAAAATGTTTGATGAAGGATAAGTCGCAGCATCAACAACCGGCCCTGACCCATTTTGTTTTCTCACCACATTAACTGAATATGAATTAAAACTTGAGTAATCAGGAGAATAGATATCGATTGAAAAAGCATTCAAGTCAGGAGAGTATTTAAAGGCAATTTCCTTATTGATTGGATATTCGATTCCATTTACGCGGAAATGAACATTGGCATAGTCTGTTTGCGGATTTATTATAATTTTTGTCTGATCTGAATCTAATATTGCCCAATAAATATTTTTTTGCGGAGAAAACTCTGGCGATAGGACAGCGTTGCTTACTGTTAAACCTTTTAACATGGTGATACCCGAGACCGGTGTTGCTGTTGGCGTCACTGTTACTGAAGATGTCGCTGTTGCTGTTGGCGTTACTGTAGGCGTTGGTGTTATTGTAGGTGTTGATGTACAAGTTGGAGTAGGTGTAGCTGTTGCTGAGGACACTGTAATTGCGCCTTTTGTATATGATATGTTTTCAACTAAATTTATCAATTCCGAATAAAATCCCGTAGTATCATCCTGTGAAAACACAAAATCATAATCTCCTGGATTACATGAAGCTACAATATCAAACTCAAGCGAGCACAATATCCCATCCTTTTTTATATGAGAGCTGCCTGTCTGCTGCTCATCAGTGTATAGTACAGTTAGTCCGTTTGTGACGATATTGGAATTGATATCCTTATTCTTATCATTAACAATATCACCTGCTGTCAACTTTTTGAATGTAAACTTAGTCTTGTCATAGTCAATATTTATCTGACCATTCGATATGCCTTTAGAAGGAACTTTCGATAGTGTCATATCCAATTTAACAGTAGCTCCTCTTGCCCCTGTCACTTTGCTTAGCGCAACGATCATACCATTGCTTTGTGTAGACATAGCTGTTGGTGTCGCTGTTGGTGTTGGTGTTAGCGCAGCAGATATCGAAGGCGTTGAAGCCGGAGTTCCTGTTCCACCATAAACATTACTTGTAACGCTTGGAGTTGATGAATTAGAATTAGTAGGACTATTTACTTTTGGAGTTGATGTATCAAAAAACGCAGTACTTGGAGTTGATTGTTGAGTCGGATCAATCGTTGGGGTAGAAGAAGCAAAAATTGTTGGAGTTAAAGTTTTGGCTGGTGTATATTTGCTGTCGATTAATATTTCTCCTTTTTCGAATTGCGCATTGTCTATGGGACTTAATTCTAATTGATCAGACTTATTATTGTCATATGTATAAAATGGAGTCTCATCTTCAGAATCTACCATAATATTTTGGCTTTCTACGCAGTTCTCACCGACCTTAAATCTTAATGTAAAAAATACTCCATCTTCTGTGATGCTTTTTCCCCTTTCAGTGAATAATACCCTCAAACCTTTTATTTTACCGTCAGAAATAATATTATCAAAAGATAATCCCTTCTGCTCTGTTTTTATAATAGGTCCTGCTATAATACCAGCATTTATTTTCGGAGTTAGCTGCAGATACTTAGAATCGTAATAAATACATAGCTGTCCGCATGCGATTCCTGAAGCGGGAATATTATTTAAGCTGACATCGAAGTTAACAAAGCTGTTTGGTTCTCCCTTAACTTTTGCCAATACAACAGTCACTGGCTGATTTTCTGAAAAAGCGTTATACATTATTGTAACCATGATGGATAATATTAGCGCGATGGCTAATACCCTCTTTGCTGCCCTTTGCAATCCATTAAGACCCATCTTTTTAAAATTCCCTCCCTAATCAAATATAAAACTTGTTCATCGAGAATAAATACTAGTATAACTTTTTTAATTCGTGATTAATTAATTGTTAAGTTTGTTCAAATTAAAAAATAATTTTTGTTAACAATAAAAACCGACCAATTTAAACATTTTAGACCTCAAATATCCCCCTAAATTTTCCATTATCCTTAGCAATATAAAAAGCACTATTAATCTTACATTTGACGGAGCAAAATAACGAACGCTTTAACGTTATTTTGTGATAGGCAAATGTAAAAGATTAATTGCTTTTTATATAGCAATAAATTAACAAT
>JAUZPS010000491.1 GCA_030705945.1 Bacillota bacterium | reverse complement strand
TAAAAATGCAGTTAATACGTCTGCATTTTAATATCAAAGCTGAACTTTTCGCAACTTATGAATCAAGGTATATATTTTGCAATATAAAATGGATGTAAAATGTTTATTGCAAAATATATAGCAAAACAGTCGAAAGGAGAGATTAAATAAAATGACTTAAGTGTCTCGTTTCGGTTATATTTTGTTAGCCGATAATGAAATCAACCTAAATTAAAAGTCAGAATGAATTAGTATAATTATCATCAATTAAAATTAAGGAGGATGCTATATGAGTTGGTTTGTTAATTTAAAGATTGCAGTAAAATTAGTTATTGGTTTTATACTTGTTGCTATAATTGCTGGTATTGTCGGTATTGTTGGAATTGTCAATATTAATAAAATTAATAATCTTGATACCGAAATGTATCAAAAGCATACAGCAACAATGGATGATTTGGCAAGGTTCATGCAAGACTATCAGAGAGAGCGCGCGGGAATAAGAGATTTAATTATAAATAAAGATCCTGCTTTCAGAGAAAAAACCCTCAACACTGTCAATGAGTTAGATAAAAATATTGATGAAGCATTTTCTAATTTTGAGAAAGGAATAACTAGTGATCAGATAAGGACAACATTTGATGAATTGAGAAATCAGTTAAGCGCTTTTAGACAAAACAGAGAAAAAATAGTTGACAATATCAAATCAAATCAAGAATCTCAAGCAATCAACGGTATTTATAGTGAAGGAGCTTCGATCGCAAACAATATACAAAATGCGTCGGATAAGTTATTGAACTTAAAAGTTGAAACGGCAAAACAAAGTTCGGATAATAACGATGCTACTGCAAGAACAGCAACAATAACTATGATAATCGCAATCGCTGTGGGAATGATTGTATCAGTTGTCCTTGGAATAATAATTGCGCGAATGATTAGTAAACCCGTAAAAAAACTTGTTAGCGCTGCTGATAAACTTGCAGTGGGTGATATAAATGTAAATGTTGAAGCAACATCTAAAGATGAGATAGGTGATCTTATTGAGTCTTTCAGACGGATGATTGCAAATATCCGTGATCAAGCCTTTGCAGTTGAAAAAATAGCTACTGGAGACTTAACGGTCGAGGTAAAGGTAAAATCAGAAAATGATCTTTTAGGCAAAAAATTAAGAGAATTGGTTGAAAGTAATAATGATATTTTAAGTAATATTAGTTCAGCTTCCGAACAAGTTGCTACAGGAGCAAAACAGGTATCGCTGTCAAGCCAGAATCTCTCTCAAGGCTCAACTGAACAAGCCAGTTCTATTGAAGAAATCTCGTCTTCTATTGAACAAATCGCTTCTCAGACAAGACAAAACGCTTCAAATGCTAACAAAGCAAATGAGTTTGCAATAGGCGCAAAAGAAAAAGCGGTGCTAGGCAATTCACAAATGGCTGAAATGATAAAAGCAATGGCTGAAATCAATGATTCATCTAATAATATATCAAAAATTATAAAAGTCATAGATGAGATTGCTTTTCAGACAAATATACTCGCTTTAAATGCTGCCGTAGAAGCTGCAAGAGCTGGACAACATGGTAAAGGCTTTGCAGTTGTGGCTGAAGAAGTTAGAAATCTGGCTGCTCGATCTGCTGATGCTGCTGAGGAAACTACAACAATGATTGAAGGTTCAATAAAAAAAGTTGATGCTGGAACAAAAATTGCAAATGATACGGCAGCAGCATTAAACCAGATAGTTAAGGGTGTTGCAGAAGCGACTGTTTTGGTTGGTGAAATCGCGTCTGCTTCCAATGAACAAGCTTCGGGTATCGCGCAGGTCAATCAGGCAATAGTCCAAGTATCTCAGGTTGTCCAAACAAATTCTGCTACGTCTGAAGAAAGCGCTGCTGCAAGTGAAGAATTGTCAAGTCAGGCTAATTTATTAAAAGAGCTTGTAAGTAAATACAAATTAAAGAATAATATATCAAACAAGAATAATACATCTTCTATATCACCTGAAGTACTAAGGGTATTAGAAGAATTGTCATCTAAAAAACAACCTTACCAACATAATGAAGCGCTTACAGGAACACCTGCAACAAAGGTAAAAATAGCGCTTGATGACAAGGAATTTGGTAAATACTAACATTATATTTTATTTATGTAAAGAGGGATTCAAATGTTTGATATTAAAGATAAAGAATTTACAAAACTTTCTGAATACATGAAAACATATTATGGAATTAACTTAAAACCTGAGAAAAAGCCACTTGTTGTCAGTCGCCTGCAAAATGTTCTTTCAGAATGTAATTTCCCGGATTTTACAACCTATCTTAATTATGTTATGTCTGATAAAACTGGTGAAGCAGCGACAACTTTAATTAATAAACTTACAACTAACCATACCTTTTTTATGCGTGAAGCTGAGCACTTTTCATATTTTAAAAACACTGTACTTCCTTACCTTTCATCTACACAAACTAACAAAAAGGATTTAAGGATATGGAGCGCTGGTTGTTCAAGTGGAGAAGAACCATATACCTTGGCTATGATCATTTCAGATTATTTCGGTCCTTCAAGAGATTTGTGGGATACAAAAATACTCGCTACAGATATATCTTCAAATGTTCTTGAAGAAGCTACAAAAGCTAAATATTCCAATGAAGAAATATCTGAGCTTCCAAAATTATGGAAAACAAAATACTTCGAAAGCATAAACGGACAAAATTTTAGAGTTTGTGAAACAATTAGGAGCGAAGTGATATTTCGAAAATTTAATCTGAACAATACATCTTTTCCGTTTTCAAAAAAATTTCATGTGATATTTTGTAGAAATGTAATGATATACTTTGATTCAAATACAAAAAATGAACTTGTTGATAAGTTTTATAAATTAACAGAGCCAGGTGGTTACTTGTTTATAGGACTTTCGGAATCGTTGGATCGTAATGAATCCAAATATAACTATATCATGCCTTCTGTTTATAGAAGAGATTGACGTTTAATTTAAAACGGGGTATCGCAACAATTCCATTAAGGGTTTGCCTATCACAAAATAACGTTAAAGTGTTCTTTATTTTGTTCTGTCAAATGTAAGATTAATAGCGCTTTTATATAGATGCCTCCTGTTTGTTGATTTGTGGTTACTTTGCGGGCAACTCACATATCAAATTTTACAGCTTGGCATCTCTTTTTTTAAAGTTAGCGCATTTTTAATAATATTATGGAACAACTCTCACAAATATACAGTCTAATACTTGTGAGGTGATTTATATTGAAAAGTATGAAAAAAAGACTTGCAAAAATATGTATAATTGTAGTCATAATTATTATATCAATGTCGTTTGTTTCTTGTAATGATGATGGGGATTTTTTATCTAAAAGTAATGTTGGTTTGGTGACAACAGGCATATCATCGAATGATGATACTGAAATAAGCTCATTTGATGTTAATGTCAATATCAAATATAATGTAATTCTTGATAAAGCAGTAAAGGGGACCAACCCTAATATTATTAGAGCCACAAGACAGGCAATTTTTGATTATGATTGTAATAATTCAAAGTTTGTTCATTATAATTACTCGGCTGACTATGAGGTCTATATTTTTAAAGTTATTCAAACAGGTGAAAAAACTTGGGAAGTTAGGTTTAGGGAAAAACCAAACGGCGCTGCTTCATATAATGACAGGGATGAATATAGTTGTGTTTCAGTTGAGAAACAGGCGTCAGGAAGTTTTATAGGTTCAATAGCGCAACCTGACGAGCCTTGTATAAAATATGGCGAAACATATTAATCTATCTAAATGAAATACGTGTTTGTAATTGTTATGGAACTATTTGTATTATGGCGTAATGCATGAGTTGAGTAAGATTGAATAATTAGTAAGGAAGTATTAGGGAGTATTTCTGGCAACATTTACAATTCTATTATAAAATATT
>JAUZPS010000490.1 GCA_030705945.1 Bacillota bacterium | reverse complement strand
AGCCTGCAACTGATTGTTTAACCTGAAGTGGAGTATATTCAAAAACGTCCACATCAAGCCTCGCAGCTGCAAGCAGCGCCACGCCTCTGCCGTGTCCTACATTTAAAGCTGTTTTTATATTTTTATTAAAAAACAGTTCTTCTACCGATACTGCGTCAGGCTTGTACTTTGTTATGAGCTCCTCTAACTTCCTATTTAATATAAGCAGTCTCTTAGGCAGAACTTCCTTAGCCTCAGTAGTGACAGCTCCATAATCAATAACCGAAAATTTGTTCCCTTCATATTTTACTATACCATATCCCGTTATTGCAAATCCAGGGTCAATACCCATTATCACCAATTGAGAAACAGCTCCTTTAAATATTTAAAATATCTATAAATCTTCTGATTTATTGCATATTTATGCAGTCTATTGTATAATATTAAACATCGAAATAATAAATATATTGTAACATATAAGAGGAGGATTTGGTATGAGCAAGAAAGAAAAGGTTATTCTCGCCTATTCAGGCGGATTAGATACATCAATAATTATACCTTGGCTTAAGGAAAACTATAATTACGACGTTATCGCAATGGCTGCTGATGTGGGTCAGGGGGAAGAACTTGATCCATTAAACGAAAAGGCAATAAAAACCGGAGCAAGCAAAATTTACATTGAAGATTTAAAAGAAGAATTTGTCACTGACTTTATTTTTCCTACCATAAAAGCAAATGCGGTTTATGAAGGCAAATATCTGCTTGGAACCTCTTTTGCAAGACCAATCATAGCAAAAAGAATGATTGAAATAGCGGAAAAAGAAGGCGCAACAGCAATTTCCCACGGAGCTACCGGTAAAGGCAATGATCAGGTAAGGTTTGAATTAACAGTAAAAGCATTGGCTCCCCAATTAAAAATAATTGCTCCTTGGAGAATCTGGGATATAAAATCCAGAGAAGACGCAATCGATTATGCTACAGAAAGAAATATTCCAATACCTGTTTCCAAAAAAGACAATTACAGCATGGATAGAAATCTCTGGCATTTGAGCCATGAAGGTTCAGACCTTGAAGATCCATGGAACGAACCGCAGTACGACAAGATGCTAAAGCTCATGGTTTCACCTGAGAAAGCTCCTGATAAGCCAACATATGTTGAAGTTTATTTTGAAAAAGGAATCCCATTAAAAGTTAACGGCGTGAAATATAATCCTGTTGAACTTATAGAAGTACTTAATAAAATTGGCGGAGAAAATGGTATCGGTATTGTCGACATGGTTGAAAACAGACTTGTTGGAATGAAGTCAAGAGGCGTATATGAAACTCCCGGAGGAACTATTCTTTACGCTGCTCATAGAGAACTTGAATTATTATGCTTGGATAGGGATACACTTCATTATAAAGACCTTGTGTCACAAAGATTTGCTGAACTTGTTTACTTCGGACAATGGTACACTACATTAAGAGAGTCATTATCAGCTTTTGTAGACAAGACCCAGGAAAATGTTACAGGAACAGTAAGAATGAAGCTTTATAAAGGCAATTGTATGAGCGCGGGAGCAAAATCTCCTTACTCCTTGTACAGCGAAGAACTTTCTACCTTCAGCAGAGATGAAGTATATAATCAAAAGGATGCGGAAGGATTTATTAATCTCTTTGGTCTCCCAATGAAAGTCAGCGCGCTTATGAAGAGCAGTAGCCTTGATAATGGCGCAAAAAGTGATAAAAAGAGCAAGGATAAGGCTTCCGAAAAGGACGCGTCCAAAGTAAAGAGCGATAGCAAAAGCTCAGCAAAGGCATCAGTGAAGGTTTCCAGCAAAAGCGGTGACAAGAAAAAAAGCGATAGCAAAGGCAAAAAGAAGAGCAAATAAAATTTATGTAAAACGTAGGGGTGAGATTGTTGACAAAGCTTTGGGGCGGTAGATTCCAAAAGAATACTGATAAAATTATGGATGATTTTCATTCATCTATTAGCTTCGACAGCAGAATGTATAAGCAGGATATTATAGGTAGCATAACCCATGCCAAAATGCTTGGCAAATGTGGTATTATACCATCTCAAGACTCTGAACTTATACAGAAAACCCTTTTTGAAATATTATCCGATATTGAAAATGGGCTTGTTGAATTTCAAACAGACGCAGAAGACATTCATATGAATGTAGAAAAAATTCTCATTGAAAGAATTGGAGATATCGGTAAAAAGCTACATACTGGTAGAAGCAGAAATGACCAGGTTGCTTTAGATATAAGGATGTATTTAAAAAGGGAAATGGATGAAATCGATAGTTTGCTTATCCTACTCTCAAAGACCATAATTGAACTTTCAGAAAAAAATCTAGACACAATAATGCCAGGCTATACTCATTTGCAGCGGGCGCAGCCAATAACCTTCGCTCACCACCTGATGGCCTATTTCCAGATGTTTAGAAGAGACATTGAAAGAATCTGGGATTGTTATAAAAGGACAAATATAATGCCCCTTGGTTCCGGAGCCCTCGCGGGCACTACATATCCCCTTGATAGAGATATGGTAGCTGAAGAACTAGGTTTTGATTCAATTACCGAAAATAGCCTTGATGGGGTAAGCGACAGGGATTTTGTCATTGAACTTGCAGCCTGTCTTTCCATTGTAATGATGCATTTAAGCAGATTCTCTGAGGAAATGATTTTATGGTCATCCTATGAGTTCGGATTTATTGAAATGGATGATGCTTACAGCACTGGAAGCAGTATTATGCCTCAGAAGAAGAATCCTGATGTGGCGGAGCTTGTCAGAGGCAAAGCAGGCAGGGTATATGGAAATCTTATGTCCCTGCTTACAGTTATGAAGTCCCTTCCTCTCGCATACAATAAAGACATGCAGGAGGATAAGGAAGCCATATTTGACGCTGTTGATACGGTAAAACTCTGCCTTGAGATATTTACTAAAATGCTTGCGACTATTAAAGTTAAGGAAGAAAATATGCTCAAGGCTGCGCAAGGAGGGTTTACCAACGCTACCGATATTGCGGATTATCTGGTTAAAAAAGGGCTGCCTTTCAGAACTGCTCATGAGATAATAGGTAAGATGGTTCTTTACTGCATACAGAATAACAAGGCGATTGATGATCTTTCAATGGATGAATTCAAACAATTCTCCAATTCTATTGAAAGCGATATATATGAGGAAATCAGCCTTAAAAAATGCGTTTCTGAAAGAAAGCTGCCTGGCGGACCAGCTAAAGAAAGCGTTCTTAAATCTATTGAAAACGCAAAATTATTCCTCGAATCAAAGACTTAAAGTCTTATACAAAAAACAGAGCAGATTACTGCTCTGTTTTTTTATTTTCCAACTATTATGATTTTAATATATTATCCCTTATTGTTTCTCTCCTGTTCAAGCTCCTGCATCTGCTTTAAATAATTCTGCTGTGTCTGCGTTTTTCCAGAAATATTAGTATTATCATTAGAGCTTGCGTATGGTCTTGAAAGCAACTCTTTAACTCTCATTTCATGTTCCGCTTCAGTTATTGTATTATTCATTAAATCCTTATTGCAAAGCGCTATGGCTTTCAATTTGTCATATTCCATCTTTCCTAAAACATCCACTTTTTTACATATCGGACATACCAACAGCCGCTCTGTCGAATAAGGAATAACAGGAATGAAAAACAAAGTAAACCAGGTCTTTCTTGTGCAAAGCTGCCAGAACTCATCGTTATTACAATGCTGGCAGTGATATCTTAATACAGGTCCTTCATTCTTAATAGTTTGTTTGCCCCACCCAAATAATATGAACATATCCATACCTCCTTTATATCACTAATTAAGGCGCTTCAAAAACTCCTTGTTCAATTTTTATATGGTAAAACCCATTATATTAATTTTTTTGAAACACCAAATATACAAGTTTTCTTTTTGACTGCTTAATCATTTTT
>JAUZPS010000049.1 GCA_030705945.1 Bacillota bacterium | reverse complement strand
GGGCATTCCAAACATATGATGAAAGCTTGGTTATTGATTTGAAACTTAGAATTGTTCAACTGCCAAATAGTTCTAATGAAAACGAAAATACCGATGGGCTCGCGACAGAAGCGATTGAGAATGTATAAGTTATCAAAGAGCGTTTAAAAAATTCCTTGTTCAAGTTTATAAGTTTTCTTTTGATGCAGTCTAAAATGATGAAGCAAATATCAATTTTATTTCAAATAGACCTAATGGCATAGAATTAAATTCTATGCCATTAGGTTTTATACTTGATAAGATTAAATTTCGCAATCACTATTTTTTACAATTTCAGATATCTGTGAAAATACTGAAGGTTTGCAGGTTTTACAAATTAAAACCTCCATAACGTCATAAAGCTTTTGCAGCTGTTTTATTATCTGATCCAGCCTTTCATCGTTGTCTACAAGCAGGTAGATCCGGCTGTCTTCACTGTCTCCAATCTTTCCGCAAAGTATTCCTTCAAGATTGAAGGCTCTTCTGGCAAATAATCCGGTAATATGAGACATTACTCCAGGATGATTCTTTACAGTTATTTCTATAACACAATATGAGTTATTATCCATTATTCTTCGCCTCCAATCATTTCATAGTTTGCCTTTCCAGGCGGAACTATTGGTAAAACATTTTCCTGCGGACTTACTGGAACATCAATTACGCATGCTCCTGGTTCCTTTATATGCTTTCTTATGATTTCAAGGGCGTTTTCCGCGTTTTCAATCTTAATTCCCTTTACCCCGAATCCATTTGCAATTGCGGCAAAATCAGAATTTGTGGCAAATTTGGAGGCAATAAAGCGTTTGTTATAGAACAATTCCTGCTGCTGTCTTACAAGTCCTAAATGTCCGTTATTTAATATAATTACCTTTAAATTGAGGTTCAAATCCGCTAAAGTTGCAAACTCCTGAATATTCATAAGTATAGAGCCATCCCCGCTTATACAAACTACTGTTTTATCCGGATTTGCCAAAGCGGCGCCTATTGCTGTAGGAAGGCCGAAACCCATTGTTCCAAGTCCTCCCGAAGTTAAGAAAGTTCTCGGTTTTTTTACGGGATAGCCCTGAGCGGACCACATCTGGTGCTGACCAACATCTGTCGCTACTATGTCGTCTTCTGAAAGTATATTTCCGATTTCTTTTATAATATTCAGAGGATGCAGTATATCGCTCTTAGAAGGCATTATAAAAGGATATTTATTCTTTAATGAATCAAGTTCTTCAAGCCATTCTTTCCGCGCGTTATTTGTAATAGAAGGAATCATCTTTTCGAGTATTTCCTTAAGTCCTCCAACAACATGGATATCAGTATCTTTAATCTTATTGATCTCTGCGTTATCAATATCAAAATGTATTATTGACGCATTGGGGCAGAACTTTTCTATTTTACCTGTAGCTCTGTCATCAAACCTGACTCCAAGAGCGATAATAAGATCAGCTTCATGCATAAGTAAGTTTGTGTACCTTGCTCCATGCATACCTACCATACCTATATACAGGGGATTTTCAGGAGGAAATGCTCCAAGTCCCATCAAGGTGCAAGTTACAGGTATATTGCTCTTTATGGCAAGTTCAGCTAAATGATTGGAAGCTTCAGCGTTTATTACTCCTCCACCTATATATAAAACAGGTTTCTTTGAATTATTAATCATCTCTGCCGCTTCTTTTATCCGGTTTATTGTTTGAGGATCCTCAATCTTTTCCGATATAATTTTTATTTCCTCAGGCAGATCAGTCACTTCAATGGTCTGAAGTTGTACATCCTTCGGAACATCAACAACCACAGGTCCTGGTCTTCCGCTTAATGCTATCCTGAAGGCTTCAGGAATTACTTTAATGAGCTCCTTAATGTTTCTGATCAGAAAGTTATGTTTTGTAATAGGCAGAGTCAGACCATAAGTATCAACCTCTTGGAATGCGTCTGTTCCTACAAGGCTATAAGAAACCTGGCCCATAATCGCCACAATCGGAATGGAGTCAAGTTTTGCGTCCGCAATAGCAGTCAAAGCATTTGTTGCTCCTGGACCTGATGTTGCAAAACAAACCCCAACCTTTCCTGTAGTACGAGCAACTCCTTGGGCAAAAAAGCCTGCTGCTTGTTCGTGCCTGACAAGTATATGATTTATTGAACTTTCATATAAAGCATCATACATAGGAAGATTAGCGCCTCCTGGAATTCCTGCAATTGTGTCAACACCCTGAAGTTCTAAAAGCTTTATCAGGAGCTGAGCTCCATTCATGGTTTTATTTATATTTTTACCATTTGCCATTATATTTCCCCCAGTAAATATTTTTTAAATTTAATGTCCCTACCCCAACATGGCGGCCTGACGTTTATAGTGATCCGCTAAAACTATATAAGTCATAGCCTCAACTACAGGCACAATTCTAGGGCATATGCATGGGTCATGTCTTCCTTTAGTTACAATTTCAGTCTCTTCACCTTTTATGTTAACTGTTTTTTGTGGAACAGATATGGAAGATGTCGGCTTTACGGCTATTCTAAAAACAATTTCTTGTCCTGTGCTAATTCCTCCAAGTATTCCGCCTGCGTTGTTTGTCATAAAACCGTTTTTATCCATCCAATCATTATGCTCGCTTCCAAGCATTGATGAACAATCAAAGCCTTTACCGAACTCTATTCCTTTTACTGCTCCTAAAGAAAGCATAGCTTTTCCAATATCTGCGTCAAGTTTGTCAAACACAGGCTCGCCAAGACCTGATTTAACTCCTGAAATTCTGCACTCTATTATACCGCCGCAGCTGTCGCCTATTTCCGCTAATTCTTCTATTCTTTTTGTCATAAGCGCCGCCGCTTCAGGGTCGCACGCTCTGACAAGGTTGTTTTCAATTTCGTTTTCATCGAAAGTTTTGCATTTGTATCCTGCCGCTTCAAGAGTATAAGCCAACACTTTTACTCCTTTTTGCTCGAGCATTTTACGAGCTACGGTTCCCGCAGCAACCCTTGCTGCAGTTTCTCTTCCTGAAGCCCTTCCGCTTCCTCTGTAATCGCGGATTCCATATTTCTCATGATAGGTTATGTCAGCATGTCCCGGCCGGAATAAATTTTTGATGCTGTCATACGCTTCAGGCCTTGCGTCCTTATTGTACAATACAATAAATAAAGGCGTCCCAGTTGCTTTTCCTGCAAAAATCCCCGCCATGATAGAAATCTTATCTTCTTCCTGCCTTGGAGTTGTGACAGAAGATTGTCCCGGTTTCCTTCTATCCATTTCCTTCTGAATCTCCGACTCGGAAATTTCCAAGCCTGGTGTAACCCCATCAATTACTACACCGACAGCGCCTCCGTGGGACTCTCCGAAGGTTGTAATTCTAAAAGCTTGTCCAAAGGTGTTTCCCGCCATAATCAATCTCCCATTCTTTGGAATTATCAAATAAAAAATTTATCTCATAATTTTGTTTATTTAATATTCCAATTTATATTTTTCTGTGTTTATAAGGGCGTTTCAAAAAATTCATTGTTCAAGTTTATAAGACCCATTATATCAACTTTTTGAAACGACCAGTTGCTAAGTTTTTTTGATACTACCTAAATTAAAATCATTTCTTTTGTAAAATCTTTTTCACGATTTATATAATTATTATTTATACCACATTTTTTTATATAATAACATAAATTTTAGCTGTTGCGAATCATCTTTTTTAAGAGATCCATACTGCAGGATTTTCTATTAGCATAATCTTCTAGTTGATCTTCGCCTAATCTTCCCAAATCAAAATATTTAGCTTCAGGGTGAGCAAAATACAATCCGCACACACTTGCGACCGGATCCATCATAAAGCTTTCTGTCAAGCCAACTCCTATCTTTTCTTTAGCCTCAAGCAGTTTAAATAAAATATCCTTTTCAGAGTGATCTTTTAAAGAAGGATAACCAAACGCAGGCCTAATACCTCTATACTTATCTTTAAACAGAGCATTGTTGTCAAGTTCTTCATTAGGAGCATATCCCCAGTATTCTTTTCTTACATTTCTGTGCATAAATTCAGCCAAAGCCTCAGCCAGTCTATCCGATATTACTTTTAAAAGTATCGCGTTGTATTCATCGCCTTGACTCTTCAATTCATCATGCTTTTTGGCGACGCCTATACCTGCGGTAACTACAAACGCTCCAATATAATCTTTTATTTTTGAAGCTTTTGGAGCTAAATAATCGCTCAATGATAAAAACTTATCGGATTTATTTTCCTGCTGCCTCAAAAAATGAAATTTACATATCGCGTCTTTTCTTTCATCATCTTTATATACTTCAACATCATCTCCGACTGAGTTTGCAGGGTATAGCCCAATAACAGCTTTAGCGCTTATCCAGTTTTCCTTCTCAAGACTATCTAATAGTAAATTGGCGTCTCTAAAGAGTTTCGACGCTTCCTTGCCGTATTTTGGATGTTCTAATATTTCAGGGTAGGTATGGTTCATATCCCATGCCACAAAGAAATATGTCCAATCAATATATTTTCTTAATTCGGATATTTTAATATTATCAAAAACTTTTGAACCTATAAAACTTGGCTCAACAATATCTTCAGGCTTTATGACGGGCTTTTGAGCATTATTTCTTGCTTCTTCAATTGAAACAAGTTTTCTTTCTATTGCTCCATATTTTTTCCTTATATCTTCATATTCTTCATTAACCTTATTAATGTAATGTTCCTTTTCAGTTGGATTCATGAGGTTCTTGCAAACCTCAACAGCCTTTGCGGCGTCCAACGCGTGAATAACGCCATGAGAGTAGTTAGGCTGCAGCTTAACTGCGGTGTGTGTTTTAGAAGTTGTTGCTCCACCGACAATAAGCGGTATTGTAAAGCCCTGCTTCTCCATTTCCGACGCTACAAGACACATTTCCTCCAAGGAAGGCGTTATCAGACCGCTAAGTCCAATAATGTCTACATTTTCTTCCTTTGCTTTTTTTATGATATCCTCTGTTTGAACCATAACTCCCATATCTATGACTTCAAAATTATTGCAGGCCAAAACCACGCTGACAATGTTCTTTCCTATATCATGAACATCTCCTTTAACTGTTGCAAGAAGTATCTTGCCTGCGCTTTTCTGTTCCTTGCTGTCTTTTTCCTTTTCTATAAACGGAAGAAGGTATCCCACCGCTTTTTTCATAACCCTTGCGCTTTTTACAACCTGTGGCAGGAACATTTTTCCTTCTCCGAAAAGCTCTCCCACCGTCCTCATACCATCCATCAACGGACCTTCAATAACATCTATGGCTCTGGGAAGTTTGAGTCTTACTTCCTTAACATCTTCTTCAATAAAATCTGTGATCCCTTTAACAAGAGAATAGCTAAGTCGCTCATTAACCGACTTTTCTCTCCATTCAAGGGTCTTTGAAACTGTAACTTCTTCCTTTTGTTTAAAATTGGTAGCAAAGTCTAAAAGAATTTCCGCTGCATTCTCTTTTTTGTTCAGAACAACATCTTCTACTTTCTCAAGCAACTCTGGCTCAATGTTATCATAAACCTGTATCATCCCCGGATTCAAAATTCCCATATCAAGGCCCGCTTTGATTGCGTGGAACAAGAATACGGAATGCATCGCTTCTCTTATGGAGTTGTTTCCTCTGAAAGAGAATGATATATTGCTGATTCCGCCGCTCACCTTTGCATAGGGCAGGTTTTCTTTAATCCATCTAACAGTATTAATAAAGTCCACAGCATAATTATTATGCTCTATAATACCGGTAGCAATAGCCAATACATTTGGATCAAAAATTATATCCTCAGGCGGGAATTGGACTTTAGTAACCAAAATATCATAAGCTCTTTTGCATATTTGTATCTTCCTGTCGTAATTATCAGCCTGACCCTGCTCGTCGAAGGCCATAACAACAACAGCTGAATTATACTTTTTAACAAGTCTTGCCTGCCTTATAAATTCTTCTTCTCCAGCTTTAAGGCTTATTGAATTGACAATAGGCTTACCTTGAACAGCTTTCAAACCAGTCTCTAAGACCTCCCATTTTGATGAATCAATCATTACAGGAACTCTGGCAATCTGAGGCTCGCTTGCAAGTAGCTTAAGAAAGTAGTCCATTTCCTTATTTGCGTCAAGCATTCCATCATCCAGATTGACATCTATTATCTGAGCGCCGTTTTCTACCTGTTCTCTGGCTATTGATAAAGCTTCATCGTATTTTTTCTCACGGATAAGTCTCGCAAATTTTAAAGAACCTGCAACATTGGTCCTTTCACCTATATTTAAAAAATTGTTTTCCCTATTAACCTTCACAATTTCCAAGCCGCTAAAAATTGTTTCTTTCTCCATGATTGGAGCAGGTTTTGGACTCATATCCTTTACGACTGAATGTATTGCTCCAATATGAGCTGGAGTAGTTCCGCAGCACCCGCCTATAATATTAATCCTGCAATCTTTAAGCATTTCTTTGACAAGTTCTGCCATTTGTTCGGGCAGTTCATCATACCCTCCAAGACTATTTGGCAGTCCGGCATTTGGATGAACGCTTACATAAAGGTTATGGCTTCTGGAAAGGTGTCTTATAAAAGGAACCAATTCCTTTGCGCCAAAAGAACAGTTTAACCCGAAGCTTATTACATCATCGCTTTTTAATGAGTTCAAAAAGCCGTCTAAAGTCATGCCTGATAAAATTCTTCCGCTTTTATCTGCAACAGTCCCCGATATCATTATGGGAGTTCTTTTTCCGATTTGATTTGCTACATTATCGGCTGCAAACAACGCCGCCTTTGCGTTTAAAGCGTCAAATATGGTCTCTATAAGGAGTAAATCAACGCCGCCTTCAATAAGCCCCTTTATCTGTTCCTCATAGGCCTCGACCAATTCGTCAAAACTAACATTCCTGATTCCTGGGTTGTCGACATCTGGCGACAATGAAGCAGTCTTATTTGTCGGCCCTATGGAACCGGCAACAAATCTCGGCTTTGATGGATTAATCCTTGTATATTCATCGGCTGCTTCTCTTGCAATTCTTGCAGCAGTGACATTCTGTTCATAAACCAACTCTTCCATATCATAATCAGCCTGTGAAATCCTGTTTGCGTTAAACGAATTGGTCTCTATTATATCAGCGCCAGCTTCAAGATAATCTGAATGTATTTTTTTAATCACATCCGGACGAACAAGACTTAACATCTCGTTATTTCCTTTTTGAGCTTTAGAAGCATTCGCAAAACGTTCGCCTGTATAGTCGGAAGCATTGAGTTTCAATGCCTGTATGCATGTCCCCATTGCTCCATCCAAAACTAGAATTTTTTCTTCAAGTAAGTCTTTTATATTCTTCTTCATTTATACGTCTCCTATATTCATTGATAGTATACTTATTTTATCATTAAATTAAGTTAGAAGCAATGGAGATAGTCATAATTATAGTAAAATGATTATTAATCTTACATTTAGCATGGCAAAATGACGATAAAAATCTTCTAAATAAATAAAACCAGCAAAATGTTTATTGCTTGAACATCATTTCGCTGGTTTATTTCACTGAATCTAAGCCATATAAGGGAGTTTCAAAAAATTCCTTGTTCAAGTTTTGTATGATGAAAACCTATTATATCAAGTTTTTGAAACTCCCAGTTGAGCAGTTTATTTTTTGATACTACCTAAACATTATTATGACAATTATTATATATTTTATGTCGAATATAAACTTTATTTGTTGTTTAGTTTAAATATGATTTATTTTGTTATATAAATTGATTGAACACCAATGATTATCTATAAATTGAGGTGATATATAAAAATGAATTGGAAAGAAAATCGGTTTGAAGAATCCGAAAGACCAAAATCATACGAAATAAGAAGTATTAAAGCAACCGTAACATCTGAGATTCTAGACTATGGATATTTGAAGTCTTATCATTATGCTGATCCAAGAGTATATTACAAAATACCTATATATAGAATGTATCTTGAAGGAACTACAGATGATAACTCTCAAGCTAAAATTCCTTACAGGGTTATTAGATTTGGCGTTGTTCGCGAAAAAAGCTTTGAAGACCCTTCAATGTGCGGTTTGCAAAAAGCAAATGAATATATTATAAAAGAGTGGACAGAAGAGGCTATTCGTTTGCCAAATAACAGGTGGCTGCCTGGCTGGAGAATATATGGCGGACATTTTATACATGCAGGTCCAGCAGCTCCCAATAGAGTTCCCGGAGCTATTAATGAGCTTGCTAGTTCCATTGGATGTATTGAAATCATTAATAGAAATTTTTCTGATTTTCAGGATGCAACCCTCATGTTATCAGGCGCAAAATCATATAAGATATTGGGTAAATTAGGCAAATTTACACTCAAAATTGAACAAGCAGACTTACCTCCTCTTTTACCTTATGATATTATGACAAAACAACCAGTTCCGCCAAAACCTATTCATCGTTGATAAGTAAAACAGGTTATATCAAGATAAATAAATATTTTTCATTTGTATATCGCATAATACTTTTAAAACCGTTCGATATAATCAATTTTTACACTCCTCTAATAGTTCCAGAATTTTTGGTGTACATCTTTTTCCGCCACAAGGTCCAGATCCGGATCCAGTTGCCTTCTGCACCTTTTCTAAGGAATCAGCGCCAGCTGCAATGACTTTCTTCATTGTGGCTCTAGTTATTACCTTGCATATACAAACCTTTGTTAATCTATCCAATATTTCTTGGTTTAAATCTCCCATTTTTTAATCCTCCATTGTTGTTGTTATTAAGATAAAGAACTCAAGAAGTTCTAAAATATCGAACTGTAAAGTTTTTATTAAAGTTCGATTTGAAAAGCCCGTTTCTGGCTGTTCAGCTCAACGAATAAGGGAGTTTCAAAAAATTCCTTGTTCAAGTTTTGTATGATGAAAACCCATTATATCAAGTTTTTGAAACTCCCAGTTGACCAGTTTATTTTTTGATACTACCTAAAACTAATTTTACAGTTCGATATCTATAGAGTACTACGTGGTTACTTAGTTTTACAGTATTGTGATCGTTATTCCTCATACCTCTTGTTAACAGCGTCCCAGTCAACTACATCCCACCATGCGTTGATATAATCAGCTCGTCTGTTGTTATATTTAAGATAATACGCATGTTCCCAAACGTCTAAGCCAAGAATTGGTTTCATGCCATCTGATAATGGAGTATCCTGATTTCCTGTGGATACTACTGAAAGCTTTCCTGAATTATCTTTTACAAGCCATGCCCAACCGCTACCAAATCTAGAAACAGCAGCCTTCGAAAAGACATTTTTAAATTCTTCAAAGCTTCCGAAGGTTTTAACGATCTCTTCTCCTAAGTCTCCGCCAGGTTCGCCTCCTTTTCCTTTACCCATGCTATTCCAGAACAAAGTGTGATTATAATGGCCTCCAGCATTATTTCTAACCGCTGAATAAATTTCCTTAGGCGCCCTGTCAAGATTTGTCAATAATTCCTCAACGCTTTTTTCCTGCAAATCCGGATACTTTTCCAAAGCGGCGTTAAGGTTATTTACATAAGATGCATGGTGTTTAGTATAGTGAATATTCATTGTTTCTTTATCTATATATGGCTCTAAAGCATCATAGGAATATGGCAATTCAGGCAAATAATGTTTCATGGTTTTTTCCTCCTTCTGAATTAAAAGCGCTATTAACCTTTCATTTGATAGAGCTAAATAACGAACGTTTTACGTTATTTTTTGATTGGTAAATGTAAAAGATTAATCACTTTTAATATATTTGTCAAAAGCTTAAGGATTAATATAGAAAATTTATATTCCATTAATCCTATCGGTTTATGCTTATATTTATCCTGAATTTTAATGTTTAATCAAATTTTTTAAATTTTGAATAAACTTTTTTCCAACTCTGCTCTACTACTTTGAACAAATATCTTCACAATAAAATTCACAAATTGTTTACAACCATATCATAATGATTTTTATTATTTCAGGCAAAAATAATTCCGGAGGTGGTTCAATGAAAATTTCAAAAATTATTTCAACTGCGGCATTAATAGTTTCACTTTCTTCTTCTCTTGCTTTTGCTAATAATGACACTAATGCTTCAAAAGGCTTTGTAAATAACATCTTTGTTAAAGAAGCTAATGAACGCGCTGATAAAGATTTAAAAATAAAACATGAAGATTTTATTAAAGACCCAATTAAAGCTCTAGAAAATAAAAAAGAAAAAATACAATCCCTTGTTAAAGAAGGAAAAATCTCTAAAGAAATAGCGGATGAAAAAATCGCAAAAATTGATTCTAAAATAAAAGAAATAAAGATCTTTAATAATCTTCCTTTAGAGCAAAAAAGAGAGAAGCTTATAAATAATCGCAAGACGCATATTGAGAAGTTGGTTAAGGAAGGTAAACTTGATAGATCCAAAGCTGATAGCATATTAAAAGACTATACGGAGAAGATAAACAAATGGGATGGGAATGGTTATCCAAGATTTCATTCTAAATGTAAAAAACACGATATCCATAAGGACTAACGTTCCTGCAAAATAGAATTACCAGCTTGCCAATTAACATATATAAATGCGCGCTTTCTATATGTTAATTGGAAGACTGGTAATTTTTTTGAGTAATACTGCAAATTTTTAATTGAATTTAAGCCTTTTCAATATAATTTGAGTTTTACTTTTAGGTCTCGATGGAATATTTAGAACTTTATAGTAATTTCTTTAGTGGCTGGATTCCAGTTTACATCACAATTCAGGTTTTCAGTAACAAATCTAACGGGTACCATAGTTCTTCCGTTGATACTAACAGGCGCGACATCTATGGCTTTTTGATTATTATTAATGCTTGCCAGTTTTTTATCCAACCATAATTCGATGGTATTTGCGCCAAGGTTAATTGTTATTTTTCTATCACTTGCATTCCAATCTACTCTTCCATTCATGGCATCTATTATGGATTTTATTGGCACTAAAGTTCTTCCGCTTATAACTACAGGAGATGTATTGCGTCCTGGATCAATATCCTTTGACTGAGAGTTAAATTTCATTTTGGGCTTTCCAACTGTCAAAACAAGCGTATTATGCTTTGTCAGGCCAGTGAAGGTATTGACAAGTGTATATGCCCCAAACCCATCTCCCCAATCTTTATCTACCGATACATAATATGTTCCTGGCGCTAGTGTTTCTGATATATTAATTGAATTACCAGAACTTCCAGATGCATGTTCTTTTATGGTAACTCCGTCTTGAGCATATAACCGTAGCGATACATTTAATGAAGGGTCCGCAACCAATACCAATTGAAGTTTTCCATCTTCAGATACATTTATTTTATACCAATCCGTTTTATCTAAAACAACGTTTTGGCTGATAAAGCTCAGATGACCCGTAATGGATTTATTGTTATCCATATTAACAGCATTTAGGTAGGAATTGTTATCTTCCTGATCTATTGCTTTAGGCTCAGCAGAAAATGTATTGTTTAATGTATATCCACCGAATCCATCTCCCCAATCCTTTTCAATGGATACATAATATGTCCCTGTCATAAGCCCGTTAACTAAGTTTATTGTCCCTGAGCCTCCTGTATCGCTTCCAATTAAGGTAACACCATCCTGTCCGTATAAACAAAATCTTATATTAAGTGATGGGTCAGATACTAAAACCATCTGAAATTTTCCATCACTGGGGACAGTGAATTTGTACCAATCAGCCTTATCAACAACACCGTTTTGGCTGGTAAAAGCGAGATGTCCGGTTATGGATTTGTTATTCTCAGCAGCGACAGCATTGAGGTAGGAGTTGTTATCTTCCTTATCAATAGTTTTAGCTTCAGCTGAAAATGAGCTAGTTAGCGTGTACGCTCCTGATCCGTCTCCCCAGTTCCTTATAATGGATACATAATATGTACCTGCCATTAGCCCTCTAATCAAATTTACTGTCTGGCCAGAACCTCCAGTATTACTAGCAATCTGGGTTGCGCCATCTTGTCCGTATATCACTAACAACATATTCAATGATGGATCAGAAACCAATGTGAATTGCAGCTTTCCATCCTCAGGAAGCACCACCTTGTAAACGCTTTTTGTCTGAGTACTATTTATTACACCAGTTATTTTATCATTTGGATTGATGGCGCCATCTTCAGCTAATGCAGTAATACATAAAAAAATACTAAAAAAGCATGCTACTATAATTTGTAATACAATCATTCCTACTAATTTTGTTTTCATCGTAATATCCTCCTAATTTAATTTAATTTTTTTGAAAACTTATAATGTACCATTTACATCTTTGTAATTTTACCTTAAAATTATATTTTTGGCAAATTCATTACCATGTCTAGCCCATGAAACGACTTATTTAGTCTATTCTTTCTATTACAGGTATAGCTGGTATCCGTCTAAAAATAACCAATAAAAGAGGCTGTGAGAAGTTTTGTTTTTACACGTAACTTCTCACAGCCTCGTCTTGTAATAATTTAAGATAAAAGCTAGTTATTTAACTCAAACACCCTCTGCAAGCCGCCATTTTCGAATTTATACGCCACATCAGATTCAGACGCGACTTCATGGGAGTGACTTACAACTATAACACATTTATCATATTCATGAGCCAAATCCTTAAATATTTGTATGATCTCCCTTGATGTGTTTACATCCAAATTCCCAGTAGGCTCATCAGCGAGTATTACTTCAGCGTCTCCGGCCAGAGCTCTTGCGATTGCTACCCTTTGCTGCTGGCCACCGGACATTTTCATAACATTTCTTTTAATCTCATCATCTGTAAGGCCAAGGTCTTTTAAAAGCTTTATAGCCTGCTGTTTACGCTGACCCTTGAATGAACCGGAAAGTTCCATTGCCATTGTGACATTTTCTAAGGCTGTCATATAATTTATTAGATTATAATTTTGAAATATCATGACAACATTTTCTTTCCTATGCTTTGTAAGTCCGATTTTCCTGATATCCTGACCGTCAAACAGCACCTTGCCGTTTTGTGGAACATCGAGAGCTCCTGCTAAAGCCAGAGTTGTTGTCTTGCCTGAGCCGGAAGGCCCTATAATGCTGTAAAAAACACCTTTTTCAAAATTTGCGTTAACATTTTTTAGTATATCCACACGCTTTCCGCCATTTGAATAACCAAAAGTGACATTGTCAAACTGAAGTACTGCATCCATTTTTCTTCGCCTCCAATCAAGCCTTTGTTAAAATAGTCTTTGGTTTAAATCTCATAACAGTTGTTGCTGGAAGTACTGTACCAGCTAATAATATGAGAATTCCCGCTGCTGACATTTTTCCTATTTCTGAAGAACTAATATCTATATTAAGCGAGTTTATCGGTTGATAATTCTGCGTATTCATACGGCCTCCCATGAAGCCTCTGCCGTTGTTAAAGCCATCTGCGGCTTGCTGCTGCTCAACCTTAATCTCACGATCTAAAAGTAGATTTCCCACTCCCTGCGCTATAAACTTACCGCTGATTGTGGATATTCCAAATGCTAAAACCGCAACTAATAACGCTTCTGTCACATATTGACCTATAATTTTCAACTTTCCTTCACCCATGGATAATAATACCCCAGTTTCATACATTCTCTCCTTAATGGAAAGTATAAGGATCAAACCGAGTATCAAAGCTCCTGCTATTGCAACTATATACACAACAATCATCGAAAATGAAGCAACATTATCAATAGGTCCCATCATCTGTTTGTAAGCAGTGTCATTAGCATCAAGTGTATATTTTGTCCAATCGATATTTAATGCTTTAGAATCAGCTTTAACTTTCTCAATATTACTTGGGTCATCTACAAAAAATACCGCCTGATCTATACCTCCCTGTGTAATTCCTGTATCTGTTTTAGCTTCTTTTAATGTAATTGCTGATTTATAATCTGCATAAATCCTGTTGTAGGGTTCAATAAATGAAAATCCTCCCATACCTTGGGTATTTGATGAAGTACTAGCAGAAGCCTGGTAAATCCCGACAACAGTATATTCAACCTCGTTATCAGATCTTGGCGCTTTGACTTTAATTTTGCTTCCGATTTTTAAACTGTTTTGATCAGCAAGATTCTTTTCAATTAGAACGACCTTTTTGTCTGCATCATCGATGGTTATGCCTCTTCCACTGATAATTTTGGCGTCGCCATTTTTGAAACTATCTGCCATATCAGATGAAGATACTCCAGTAACGCTTACATCAGGCATTACAAAATCACTTCCCTGACCGTTTGCCCTTCTTTGCTCCTGATTGTTTGCTGAGTTACTCTGTTGTTGATTGTCTTCAGTTGACGCAACAGATGTAAATCCATCAGCAATACCATTAGCATTAACCACATAGTTGTATCCAAGAATATTCTTATTATTTGCAACCATCTTTGCCATATCTTCCGTTATCGGCTCAGATTGAATTCTTGGCCTTTGTTCCCCCGACGCTCTTGCTTTCTGCATGGCGCTCTGCCTGTCAAACATTAAGGTCAATTGCCCCCCGAGCTTCTGACGGGCCAGATCTCCGGCGCTTTGTGTCGCGTGTTGAATAGCAAGTCCAGCTAATACCATATTCGCTATTGCTACAAATATGACAAACATAATTAATGATTTTCCTTTTTTCCTCGTCACTGCTAAAAATGCTCTTTTTAGAAAATTCAAATCTATTCACCATCCTTATCATTTGTTATAAAAACTAATGTTTACATAACGTGTTGTTATGTGATAAGTATAGTAATCATATTTGAACTAATTATGAACAAAATATTAAGTTTACATAATGCGTTTGCAATTATTCAGGCTTCATTATTGGTGAAAGAAGCGTAGGACTGTTAAAATGTTTGGTGATACCCCATTATAACAATATTCTTCTACTGAAACTGCAATATAACGCGCTTAATCCAATCTATTGAAATGTAGAAAATAACATACCTCAACTACCCCAAATAGCATAGGGTGGAGTAAGCAACCTTCCAAGATGCTCCTCCACCCTATATTTAATTTATACTACAGACCTATTACAATAACAAATATTAAATCGTCTGAAAAGGTAGTATCAAAAAAACTTAGCAACTGGGCGTTTCAAAAACTTGATATTATGGGTTTAGTCATATAAACTTGAACAATGAATTTTTTGAAACGCCCTAAATCATACTATTATTGTTTAATTGCGTAGTAATCCGACCCATTCTGATGAGCAACTAAAGAAACTGCTTCTCCTGAACTATTCTTTATGATAGTAATTGTAGAATCTACTACTCTTGAAAAGAATTCATTATTTCCTTCAGAAAATATTTCTACCTTCTCAGCGCCTGTAAGCTGAGCGTATATATGCTCTCCATCCCTTGTAATTAAAATATCCGTTCCATGCATAATTTCATACATTCCAACAATGTTTTGTATCTCACTTTCTTCCAACTTTACTGCTTTCTTTGGTTTTGGAAGCTCAACCTCCTTTCCTTGAAGAATTGAATTTATATCATTATCAATTTTATAAACCCCTGAACCGCCCATATTATTATTACTTAAAATTATTACGCCTTCATTTCTGCCTATATACCTGGAAATATTTGAATGAAAGCCGGCTGTTATTCCATCATGAAACACTAATTTATCCTTGCCGTCACCCTTTACATACCAGCCGTATCCATATTCACCCATAAACGTATGAGCATATGGAGTAAAGATCAAATCCATTGTTTTCTTACTCACCAGTTTATCTGTATATAGAGCCCTGTCCCATTTATATAAATCCTCAACAGTTGAAAATAAAAATCCATCCCCAGTTGCTGCCTTAAAGGTCATGGTGTCATCTGCCGGCTTAACATCCAAATAACCTGTGTAACCTTTTGCTGAAAGTCTGATTTTACCTTTAGAAAAACATGCTCCAGTATTCTTCATATCAAGGGGTTTGAAGATATTTTTTTCCATATATTCTTCAAGACTCATACCAGAAAGCTTTTCTAT
>JAUZPS010000489.1 GCA_030705945.1 Bacillota bacterium | reverse complement strand
CTTGTTTGAAGTTAGTCCGCCGGAAATATATAGCTTTCCATCTATTTCGGAAACTGCGAAAACTGAATTTGCGCTGTTCAAGCTCTTCTTAACTGTCCAAACGTTAAGTAACGGATCGTATTCTTCAAAAGCTTTAAGATTATTTCCTCCACTTTCTCCACCTAAAACTTGAATTTTACCGTTTAGCGCGCATATACCAAAGTTACAGCGCGTTGTGGGCATTGAATTTCCTGTAGACCATGTATTAGTTGAAGGATCATATATTTCTACTGTGTCTAGAGTAGAAGTTCCATTGTAACCTCCAATAACATATATCTTTCCATTAACGTTCACCGCGCCGGCTCTACTTCTGGCAGTCGGCATTGATGCTTTCGTGGTCCACGTATCAGTTGCAGGATTATATTCTTCAACAGTATTCAAATATGTTGATCCATTATAACCACCGATAACATATAACTTTCCATTACTTCCAAATACGGCTGATGTTTCTATTTTTGAGACAGGCATTGGCGCCTTTTTTACCCATGTGTCGTTTGCTGTGTCATACTGCTCTACGCTATTTATATAAAAAGGTCCTTTTTTGCCGCCAAATACGTAAATCTTACCGTTTTGATCTGCTGTAGCCCCAAAATAAGCTCTTGGTTCATTCATCGAAGATTTATATGAGATTCCACAATCAAGTGATGTAATATCTATGGGATTGGGAGCGCTGGAATTGAAGTCGGATATTGCCCTGACATTGAAGTGATAGGTATATTTAGGCGCTGTTGATGGTAACATATAGCTTGTATCTTTGGTCATTCCCAAATAGAACCCAGAAAAATATAGTTCATAATATTTTGCTCCAGGTACAGATGCCCATGATAAATTTATTCGATCATTTAAAGCTTGCTGGGTAACAACTGGTGAATACAATAAAGTGGATGCATTTAAAGTGTTACTCCAGTCACCGGTTTTTACAGAGTTTTTTGCCCTGATCTTATAAGTATGTGTAGTGTTGTAGCCAAGCCCGTTGTGTGAATATGTATTTGTCGCTAGGTTCACTGTAGTAGTACCATCTATCATAAGGTCATAACCTGTAGCTCCAGGAACAGCATCCCAGCTCACATTAATTGAACTGGTTGTTGAATCAGCCTTTAAATTCTTCGGGGTGCTGAAAAAATCTGAGGAATATACCAATGAAAAAGGCTGTGGTCCCTTAGGCGTATTATAACCTGATACCTCAATTTTATAGGTTCCTGCTTTAGGTGTACTTATTGTAATATTTTCCACGTTGTTTTTATTATCAACTTCTGAATTATAAGGAGCAGTAAAGTCATTCCCATTGTAAACTGTTCCATCAGGAGCAGTAACTTTCAGGTTCAGATCATTAACGAGCGCTTTGGAAGCAGTTGTAGATGATGGATAATCAGACCAGGCAAGCGTGATCTTAAGAGGCTTGTCAGAACTTGTTACTGTACAGTTGGTAGCATAAGTAGCTGTTTGTCCTGTCGTTAATGTTGTATTTTTCTCAATAATTTTTGTTGAAAACAGTGAATCGTATACACTTGTTTTACCCCATCCTTGTTCTGCAGTATATCCTTGTTTTAAAGCTCCATTAATTAAAAAGGCTTTAACAAGAGCAGCTGTCGGACTTGTAATACCATAGTTCTTCTGAATATATTCACGAATAACAGCAACATTTCCTGCTGTAATCGGAGTGGACATTGATGTGCCGCTCATAAACTGGTAGTATTGATTACCGGGATATGGGAATACATCATCTGGGTTAACAGCTGAAGACAATGTAGAAGCTATAAAAGTTCCTGGCGCCACAACATCCGGTTTGATTCTTCCATCGGCGCATCCATAGCTTGAAAAGTTAGCTCTTTCACTTGGATTATCCGATACAGACAAGCCTTCATTCATAAGCATATATGGTCTGAAATTTTCTGATGCGCCAACTGTAATGCAGTTTTTGGCAGTGCCTGGCGCTCCTAGACTGGGGCTGCCTTTCTTTCCGTTATTCCCGGCAGAAAACACGGCAATCATATCAGGGTGATCCCAAATATACTGATCTATGTCGATACACTCAGAATTATAGACGCCTTTAACAGGTGATCCCCATGAGTCTGAATGTATTCTTGCTCCATTTGCATATGCTTCATTGAGTAAATCATAATCTGACGTAATTTTAAATTCATCAAATATGCCAACATCCTGCACAAAGAGATGCGCTTTAGGCGCGGTACCCTTTATTTTACCATTGGACATGGTTCCGTCTCCTATAATTGAACCTGCTGTATGAGTTCCATGTCCAACTACATCAACTCCGTTTTCCCCAGTGTAGTCAACTATCTTATCAATTCTACCTGAAAAGTCCTTATGCAAGGTTCCGGCGGCAAGTCCAGCATTACCATTATCCAACCCTGAGTCAGCAGTGCCGATAATCTGCCCATCGCCTTGATAAGTGAGACTTGGAAAGGATTCAGCGCCTGTTATTCCCCGCGCAATATCATTGTCAGCCTTAATGTCAACTGCCTCTTCTATATATTTTATTGAATTATTATTTATTAAACCTTTTATGTTCTTAAACTTTGATTTTACAGTAACAACGTTTCTTCCACTTTTTAATTTTAAAGAACCGTTACTTTTAATATCAGTGTCAAGACTGCTTAAATCATTATCAAATGTGCTGATTTTTATCTTGACATCATTCTCAAGGCCATTTGCATCCTTGCTGTTGATTTTATCAAGAAGATCCGGATCTATCTTGAATTGGGAGTCATAGGGTATAACGTTATCTACACAATCAACGTTTTTAACCTTCTCTGCCATATCGGATGTAATAAATGACAGGAAAGAGAAGTCCGGAATATAGTCCAGTAATTTTACCCCCACACTTTCAACACTATCCTTCATTGCTTGTGTTATAGGACCTGAGAAAGAGATTATGTAGGGTTGCACTTTTTTATTTTCTTTTTTGGTTGAATTAAACTTTGCATCCAAACTGCTATCATCGGATTCGAATGTTGCTGCCCTTAAGTGGATTTTATGCGCGTTTTTATGTATGCTTTTTTGAGAATATGCGTTAACGTTAAAACTTGAAGTTGAAAGCATTAGAGAGACAGATATCACTGATGCCATTATTTTGTTAAGCTTCATATTAATTTCCTCCTGTATTTTTTTGATACTACCTAAATATTTTGCAATAAACTACAATATTTCTGTTTTATTCAGTTTGCCTGTTCACCACCTTATTCCTGAATCTTCAAATAGCATTTCTGAAATAATTAAAGAATGGCTTCAAATTTGGTAAATGCCTCCTTTAAGTTTCAGGATACAACAATTATATACTAGAAATGCGATACTTGATTTGAATGAATTTTGAAAAATTTTTGACTAAAAATTGAATGATATTCAGTCAAATAAAATTGTAAACATAAAAACCATTTATTTTAAAATTTAATCATAGCCTATTTCTGAGTAACATCTTTTTAGGTAGTATTAAAAAAAACTCAGCAACTGGTCGTTTTAAAAACTTGATATAATGGGTTTTTGTCGTATAAACTTGAACAAGGAATTTTTTGAGACGCCCTTAACAAAATATGAATTTCTGCTCGTTTTCTATTAGCAGGTCTTTTTTTCAAGAAGGAAAGGAGGATGTAAATCAGTAAAATGCAGTTAATGCGTCTGCATTTTTCTATCAAAGATGAACTTCTCGTAACTTATGAAGCAAGGTATATATTTTGCAATATAAAAAATAGATGTAAAATCTTTATTGCAAAATATGCTTTATACAATAAGACTACCAGATCGAGAGAAGATCCAGTCAAGTTAACATAAGTAACTCGTACAACTTACCCTGCTGATGAACCGAATGGAAGCGCTGATTACTGTGTTGCAGAGTTGGATTCTAAATGG
>JAUZPS010000488.1 GCA_030705945.1 Bacillota bacterium | reverse complement strand
CCTACACCGCTACCACCGTTAGCGCTTATTTTTTGAATGGTTGCTGAATTGGAACTGTTGTAACTCTCAGCTTCCAATTTTGAAAAGGCGCTTTTCTGAGTTGCTATTGCTGTTGATGTAGGAGTAAGGGTTGGAGTCTGTGTAGGTGTTGATGTTGGACTCGGGGTTGCCGTCGGAGTATTGGTTGCTGTGGGGATAGGAGTTTTGGTGGGTGTCACGGTTGGCGCTACATCTGAAGAAAATGAAAACCAGTCAATATTCATACCACCTGAAAAAATAATACAAATATCGTTTACACCTGAAATTTTTGAAATATTAGCAACTTGATCCTTGTATATATTCCAGTTACCTGTTGAAGATACAGGCAGTGTGCCTAGTAAAGCGCCGTTTGGATCATTGGATTTTATCCAAATATAATTAGGACCGATAGCTGAAATATGTGCCTTAAATGAGACTGCGCCATTTCCAAAATCCAGCTTTTTAAATATTAAATAGTCTCCGCCATGTATACCTCCCATAACGACTTGACCACCAGAATTAGTCATTACTATCATATATGGAGAACCCATAACATTATAACTTTCCCCTTCTATTCTCCCAAAAGCACTCCTTTGCGTTGCTGGTATAGTTGGCCTTGGAGTCGGAGTTAAGGTTGGAGCACTTGTATATGAAGGTACAGCAGTAGATACAATATTTGATGAACCGCCCGGAATCGAACCCCAAACCAAAGTATTTCCTATATGGGCTGTTACTTTAGACCAGTCAATATAATTTGTTGAAGAATTATTAAAAGAATAATCATTGTTTTGATTATAGTTTGAAAAGTCTGCTTTCGAAAACCTTGTTTGGATTACAATTGAGCTTCCAGCTTCAAAGCTTCCTGCCGATGGTGTAAACCCTAATTCAAAGTAATAATCAGCATCTGACTGAGGGTTAGGCATTTTTACAAATGTTCCTGTAATATTATTAATGGATAGAGTCGACCAATCACATGTGAAGTTCTGCTGCGCTTCGGTATCTATGGTATAGTAATACCTTAATTTGATATCGGAAAAGTTTATTGCGTTTGTACCGGTATTGGTAATCTTGAATTGTTGATATAGCTGCATTATCGGACTGGTCTTATTACTATTGAAAAATTGAACCTGCAGTGAATTCGTCGACTCTGCATACGCATTACTATTAAACAGCGGAATCGTATTGAGAGGTCCTCCGAATTGCGTAATGAAGAAAATTAGGCATAGAAACCAGCTTAACAGTTTACTTTTTTTTGACATAATTAATTCCTCCTAAGAACTAAATAGTATTAGACTTTTGCCGTTTGATTGAACACAAGGAAATCAATAAATAAAAACGTGAAAAGATAAATAGATTATCTTAAAAAATTTCGCCTATGAATAAAAATTAAACTAAAGCAACTATTTCCAGTAGCCTACAGTATCTGATGAGTTATGTTTTTTGCAATCTCTATTTATTAGATTGGAGGTAAAAATGTATAGCGCAAAATCAAAATGAACCTAGATATAGTTAAGATAAATGATAATTGAGATATTATCAGCATTTGTATCGAGACTAAATTAAGCAAAGAGCATTATATTTTTAGAGCTGTATAAACTATTAAGAGAAGTTAGAAAAGTAAACTTTCTGATATAATCGTAAAGAAAATGTTTCTTTGATATTATTGAAGTGAAATAATTCCAAAAAAAAATAATAACATTTAAATAAGCATATCTCTATTATAGCACAATACTATGTAAACGTAAATGGGGAATTATCTAAGTATATCTAAGTATTTTCTTGAGCATTAATTTAAATCAAGTGAAATTTATCTGTATTTCACTTTAAGTCATAACTATTTTAGACAGTAACATACAGTCTATTTAAAAATTCAACTTCTGAAACGACAGACTGATCTCCTTCTTAAGTGGAAAATACTCTTCCATTTCAATAATTTCCTCAAAGCGTTATCAAATAATAAAATAATTTATTAAATTCAAATTATATAATGATATAATATTATTTTGAATACTTATTAAAAGTATTTATTTATAAACCCATTAATATCAAAGCTTAAGTATTGTGGGAAATGGTAGTAGAATGATTAACATAAAAAAGTTAGATTTTTTAATGTTAAAGTAAATTTTATGAAAGGCGCATTATTATGACCAAGTTGTCGATAACTCTAAGAGCTGCTTTAGCTATGATTTTTATGATAGGTTTTTATTGTCTGGCATTAATAATTTTATTGGTACTAATTTATGTTCCATTAGCTCAATGGTGCTATTTAGGACAATTGAAAATCAACACAGCTTTATTTTGCGGCATATGGTTTATATTAATCATAAATTCATTAATACCAAGAAGACATAATTCTGTTCCAATAGGGTTTAAGCTAGATGAAAGTAAGAATAAGCGTTTGTTTGATGAAATAAATAAAATTGCAGAAATTACTGAACAAAAGCCGCCTCAAGAAGTCTTTATTGTATCTGATTCAAATGCTTATGTTTACGAATCTGGTGGATTTATGGGATTGGGAAGTAGACGAGGTCTTGTTATTGGATTACCTTTACTTTACATATTAAATGTTTCTGAATTCAGAAGTGTTTTAGCTCATGAATTTGGACATTACTATAATGGTGATACAAAACTATCTCCACTTGTTCATAAAACTCACACTTCCATGAATAAGACTCTGAAGGATATTAAAGGCTCATTTCTTATGATACCCATTTATCTTTACAGACAATTATTTTTAAAAATATCCTTGGCTGTTTCCAGACATCAGGAGTTTATGGCAGACCTTCAATCCGCGCGAGTTGCAGGTTCACAAATATCTATTGATGCATTAGTAAAAATTCATGGCAAAGGATGTTTATTTGATAGTTATTGGAAAGAAGAAATTATGCCAATTATTTCAAAAGGATTTAAACCACCTATATTTGATGGGTTTAAAATGTATCTAAATTCACATAAAGCAAAAAGCAAGATTACATATTTAATGCAGCAACAAGACAGTAATCGAAAATCAAATTATTTTGATACGCACCCACCCTTTAATGAAAGAATAAAATCATTACAAAATAATTATATTAATGGAAAATTGCCTATTTGCGATCAGATAGCTATTTCAATTATTGAAAGTGAATTGGAAGTGGAAACAGAGCTCCTAAAATTAAACATTGGCGATGATAAAATGGTGGAGAATCTAAAACCAATCCAATGGGATGAAACGACGGAGAAAGTGTACTTGAAGATATGGGAAGACTTGTTAAGCGATGAAGTTTCTGCGCTAAGTGGTATAAAGCCGACTGATTTTCCGTCAATAGCTTCAAATCCACAAAATTTTGTAAGATCGCTAAGAAAGTATTATGAAGATGATGTTCCGTTGATTGATAGAGCGCAAAATATACTAGGGGTAGCTACAGTATTTGTGCTATATAAAAGAGGCTGGCATATTTCAATTATGCCAGGTGAAGAGATTTCAATGGTGGATAGTGATAAAGTTATTAAGCCGTTTACGCTTTTTAGCCAATTGAAGTCTGGAGGTATAAGTAAAAATGAATGGTTTGAAATTTGCAGGCAGAGTAGAATTGCCGAAATAAATTTAGGGCATATTGCAGCTGGAGGTATAAAGAGAGATATGCAATTTGAGAAATAGTATTTTTATGATATTTGTCACCTTTGATTACAACAAATGTATTGCTCGGCGCTTATATTAATTTGCAAGGGACTGGAATGGTATATGTAAAGATATTTTATATGCCTTTCCAGTCCTGACTTTTTATAGATGCTTATCAGTATAATGACCATAAACATAGCTATTTTGACAATATAGTTAATTGTTTGTCAAATGAAAATATAGTAATATTATTTTAAAGAGAAAGTAATCAAATCAATGTCGCGG
>JAUZPS010000487.1 GCA_030705945.1 Bacillota bacterium | reverse complement strand
GACAGACAATGTCTTTTCCCAGAGCCTTGTAAAAATTTAATTGTTGATCACAGCGATTATTTGAACCTTCTAAGGGAAATCAGAGAATTGCCTGGAATAAAGAAGGTTTTTATACGTTCTGGCGTCAGGTATGACTACCTTATGCTTGATAAAAACGAAAACTTCTTTAATGAACTTTGCAAACACCATGTCAGCGGACAGCTTAAAGTTGCGCCTGAACATGTTGTTGAAAGAGTTCTTGAGAAAATGGGCAAGCCCGGAAGAAAAGTGTATGACAGGTTTACAAAAAGGTTTTATGAGATTAATAGAAAAATCAACAAGGAACAATACCTTGTGCCGTATTTTATTTCAAGCCATCCGGGAAGTGATCTTTCCGCAGCAATTGAGCTTGCGGAATACTTGAGGGATTTAGGCTATAATCCTGAACAGGTGCAGGATTTCTATCCGACTCCCGGCACTCTTTCTACATGTATGTATTATACCGGACTTGATCCAAGAAACATGGAACCTGTATATGTGCCCAAAACCCCTAAGGAGAAAGCGATGCAAAGAGCGTTGCTGCAATTTAGAAGACCTCAGAATTATGAATTGGTTAAAGAGGCGTTGAAGATAGCAGGTAGAGAAGATCTCATTGGTTTTGGCAAGAATTGTCTCATAAGGCCAAGAAATATGACAAGAATATTCGGAGATGGTAAAAGGACTGCTTCTACAAATTCTGAGAGATTTAAGGGAAACGCTAAAAATCAAAGAAATACTGGGGCAAATAAGGGAAATGAAAACAGCGGCGCAATTAGAAATAGTAAGCCGGAAAAAGGCAAGGCTTTAAAAAACAAAGATATAAGAGCAGGAACAAACACAAAAAATCAAGGAAATAAATATCAAAATGTTAATACGCCCACAACTGGTCGGAAAGTGAGCGTGGGTAAGGGGCTAAAAGGCAGAAAGGCAAAGAGGTAGACTGAAGAGAGCTTTTGTTCAACCATATGACTTTTTGCAATTGATATTTTTAAGTTTGACAAGCTATAAGTTATTAAATAAAATATTCTTGGTAAAAGGCTAACTCTATTAAAAATAGAGCATTTGCATAATAAAGAAAGGAAATAAATAGATATGGCTGCAACTGTAATTAATGGAAAAGAAATAGCGAAAAAAGTTAAGGACAACCTTAAAAACGATGTGCAGATTTTAAAGGATAAAGGTGTTAAGCCTTGTTTAGTAGTTGTAATTGTCGGGGATGATCCGGCGTCGAGAGTATATGTCAACAACAAGAAAAAAGCTTGTGAGGAAGTTGGAATAAAATCCATTGAGCACGCCTTCGGCGCAGAACTTAAGGAGGAAGAACTTCTTCAGTTAATTGACAAATTAAATAACGATAGTAGCGTTAATGGGATTCTCGTTCAGCTTCCCCTTCCGAAACATATCAATGAAGAGAAAATTATTATGGCTATAAAGCCTGAGAAGGATGTTGACGCGTTTCATCCCATAAACGTCGGAAAAATTATGACCGGAAATCCTGATTTCATGCCTTGTACACCTGCAGGAGTAATGAAACTGATTGAAGAAACAGGCATTGATATTGCTGGTAAGGAATGCGTGGTAGTCGGCAGAAGCAATATAGTCGGAAAACCACAGGCGATGTTGCTTTTAGCAAAGAATGGGACAGTGACAATATGCCATTCAAGAACCAAAAATCTCGAAGAAGTTTGCAAGCGCGCGGATATTTTAGTTGTTGCAGTGGGAAAACCTGAACTTATAAAGGGCAGCGCCATAAAGCCGGGCGCAGTCGTTATTGATGTGGGAACTAATAGAACAGAGGCTAAAAAACTAGTTGGAGATGTTGAATTTTCATCGGCGTCAGAGGTAGCCTCATACATAACTCCTGTGCCTGGAGGCGTAGGGCCAATGACTATTGCCATACTCATGGAAAATACAGTTAAAGCGGCTAAGCTTCAGAGTGTGAAATAATATATCGATACTGAATTATTAATTGCTTTTTATGTAAAAAATAAATTTTAATAAATGAGAATGATTTATGGATTATGATGCAGAGTTAGAAAATTTAAAAATTAAATACAACCGCATAGAGAAGGTTTATTTTAACCTTAAAGGTAAAGAAGAGCAGCTTCAGCTTAGAAAATCAGAGCTGGAGGAGCAGCTTCAGAAGATTATTGACAATTTGGATTTGCTTGAAAAAGTAAGAACATTGCTGCAAAAAGCTTCGGAATACGCGCGTGAACAATCTAAACAGCAGATTGAATCACTTGTGACCAACTGCCTTCAATTTATTTTTAATTCCAGTCTTGAGTTTAAAATTGAAATAAATGAGGTAAGAGGAAGACCGGAAGCTGAATTTTATGTCATAAGCAATATAAATGGCGATGTTATTAAGACAAAACCCCAGGAGTCAAGGGGCGGGGGAGTGGTTGATGTTGTATCCCTTGCGATAAGAATCGCAATGTTGGAATACAACAGCATGAGTATTAACGGCCCTATTATTTTGGACGAGCCTGCCAAGCATGTCAGCGATGATTATATTGTACAGGTTGCTGAATTTCTAAAGCAAATAAGTACAATGTTTAAAAGACAGGTCATTATTATAACCCATAACAAACATCTTAATGAAATAGCCGATAGGTGGTTTTACGTTGATATGAATGATGGAATCAGCAAAATAACCTGCAATATCGACTATTGATAAAACATTATCAAACTTTAAATTTGGATTTATTATAGACCCAGAACAGGAATTAACCTTCCTGATTTGGGTCTGTTATTATAATAATTGTGCTTCCAGCTGGTTCAAAATCGTTATCAATAGCAAGATACAATGTCAATGTGTGTTCGCCCGGCATGGTGAGAGGCAGATTGTTCCAAATCATTACATTGAAAAAAGTATTATCCTTAACTTCTACCGCATTAATTGAAGTTTCATGCATCAATTCATTCATCGGGTTTGTCAATCTGAATTTAAAATTATTTATACCATTAGGAGCGTTTCCGACAAGGGTGTATGTCACAAATGATAAGTTTGAGGCATGCGCTTTGTAAAATGGGTTAAATAACAAGTCGCGTCCATTCAGCCTTGTAATTTCAGCGCAAACAAGAATATTTACAATTGCTGGCGATATATTTTTAATATTAATCCTCCACCTTTGTTTATATTAAAGTCATTATTAATATTACATTTAGCAGAGCAAAATAACGAACGCTTTTACGGTATTTAGCGATAGATAAATGTAAAGATTAATTGATTTTAATTTATAATAAAAACATTGTACTAAAACAAACAAATTACTTCAATATTATTTATTTAAAAATTAATTATTTTCGTATAAAATATATATTTATAGGGGCGATTTTACATTTAGTGAAACGGGATTACTTTTAATTATTTTATAAAAATTTTAGGAGGAACGTTATGATAAAAAGAAGCAGTGATATGATTACAGAAATCAAGGAACAAATGAGGGGAGGAAAGGGTTCTGTTAACATTACTCACATATTTAAACAGAACGAGATAAATGGCAAGTCCAGAATGATTGCAAGAATTACGCTAAAACCTGGATGTTCTATCGGATTTCACGAGCATGTAAATGAAGAGGAGATATATTATATTGTTAAAGGAAAAGCGTTAGTGGACGACAATGGCGAGAAACATGAGTTAAATCAGGGGGATGCGTCATTGACCCTTGGAGGCGAGAGCCACTCAATTGAAAATATTGGGGAAGAAGACCTTGAATTCGTTGCGGTTATACTACTTTACCAGTAGGGTCAACTATAATGGCGGTTGGAGTTTCCAGCCGCCATTATTCCTTCCTTAACTTTTCTATAACAGGTTCAACATGGTTTAAATCTATGGAAATAGGACATAAGCCTTCGATAGTAGGTAAAATATATTTTAACTCTTCCATGATTGT
>JAUZPS010000486.1 GCA_030705945.1 Bacillota bacterium | reverse complement strand
ATCTTCATACATCCAATTCTATATCATTTTATAACCATTCTCAATAAGGTATATAAAAAGCACTATTAATCTTACATTTGACGGAGCAAAATAACGAACGCTTTAACGTTATTTTGCGATAGGCAAATGTAAAAGATTAATTGCTTTTTATATAGTATCAAAAAAACTTATCAACTGGGCGTTTCAAAAACTTGATATAATGGGCTTTAGTCTTTTAGACTTGAACAACAAATTTTTTAAAACGTCCTAACACCCGCTTTTAAATTTTTTCTTGGCGACAATTACTGCAATAACAAACATAAGCATTGAAATTGTCAACAAATATGTCAACTGCGGTAAAAGATCAGATAACGCCTTTCCATGTTCAAGTCCTTGAACAAGTTTCAAATAGTTCTTTTGAGGGAAAATGCCAATGATGTTTTTCATAATAGCATTGTCATTTCTGAAACTGTAAAAGCTTCCCGCAAGGATTGAAGAAAGAGTTACTATAGAGGAACCCATCGTCATGCTGTTATCACCCTTGTCAATAATTGAACACATAAAGAGGGCAAAAGCTGTTGAAAGCAATGTGAGTATTCCTAAAAGCCAGATATATTGAAAATAGCTAAAGCCTATGTTTATATTCAGAACTTCTCTGCACACTACCAACACTGTAAAAGTTGGAATAAATACAAGCAGATAGTTGAACACACTGTGGGTAAAAAGGTAGGTTCCAATTGAAACGGGTGATGTGGCAATTCTTTTAAACATCTTGTTTTCTTTGTCATCAGAGTACAAAGTCATAAACATCAGCCCTTGCAGCAAAACAAACATAATGAGATAACCAAGTATATTAGACCCTACCCCTCTGTCTTCATCCTTCTTAAATCCTGTTGCTTTAGGATTTCTAATGAATTCTTCCAGCTCCTTTTTAAATTCGTCGCTCTTAACCGTATCGATATCAAATCTGTTATTACCCTTATCAATCAGTACCGCATCATACCGATTCATAACAAGTTCCGACGTGGATGGAATTTTATCTACGACAGTCACTTTTACATATTTTGAATTTATATTGAATTTGTTATTGTCTGTTACAACAGCTATATTTCCTTTGATTTCTAGTTTTGATGTGAAATATACGGCTAAAAGGATGGCAACTGATATCATAAGAACAGTAGCAATAATATAGTTCTTTTTTTCAATTGACCTGTGGATATTATTTTTAAATATAGTCAAAAAGTTTATCATATATAATCCTCCGTTCTGAATGTAAGCTTGCATCCTAAGATCAAAATCAGCGACAGCGCCGCAAAGGAAAAGGATACAGGAACAAAGCAGCTCAGATCCTTATCGTATATTATCTTAAATATTCCCTCCAATAACCATTTTACCGGAGAAATATATGTGAGCTTATGAGCGGTGTTTCCAAAACCATCGAGCTGGAAAAACAATCCGCCAAGGACCGCGAATATGTTATTGACGAGACTCAGTATCTTATTGGACAGTTCTTCGCTCTTAAATACACAGCAGAAAAATACTCCGAGACATGCGCACAACAAATCAAATAATAGTATCAGAGTTACAATATAAACCGCTCTGCCTCCGCCAAAGTTCACTCCGAGAGCTAAATTGGACACCAACATGATGACCATAAAACTTAAAGATGTAAATACAAAGGTTGCCGCAATTTTTGAAAGATAGATAAATGAAGGTTTTATTGGCGAATATATTATTCTAAGATTGCTTTCCTTAAGACTTTTTTCCATAAAACTGTTGGCGGCAGTTACCGAGACATTAAGGACAATGAATAAAAGCATGGTAATTCCATAGTAATCATAGGAGTCCAGTATGCCTTTTCCATAATTGTTTGAGCTTAAAAAACCCAGAATAAGTATCAGCAGAAATGGAAACAGCGTATTATAAAACATAAGCACCGGACTTAGAAAAATATTTACCAGATCTCTTTTAAATATTGTATAAAACTTGTACATAACTCCACCTCCTCCCTTAATCTCTGAGCGTCCTGCCCGTCAATTTTAGAAACACCATTTCAAGACTTGCTGTATCACTTGAAAGGTTATTAATCTTGATACCTTTATTTATAATCAACGCTATCATTTTATCTAGGTTCTCTATTCCTGTTAGGGTAGATACTTTGATTTTGCTGTTATCCAGCTCCACGTTCTTTACTCCCTCAATCCTGAAAAATTCGTCTTTTCTAAGGCCCTTGATATCTTCAACATCAATCATATAAAGCTTTTCATCCGCAAGCCTTTCCTTTAGTTCTTCTTTAGTCCCCTCAGCAATTATCTTACCATGATCAATAATAATGATTCTGGTGGATATCTCCTCAACTTCTTCCATATAGTGTGTAGTGTATATTATTGTCGCTCCTCTTCTCCTTAGTTCTTTAATTGAATTTAATATATGATTTCTTGATTGTGGGTCAATTCCGACAGTTGGTTCATCCATAATTATAATTTTAGGGTTGTGGGCAATTGCGCAAGCTATGTTGAGCCTTCTTTTCATCCCACCCGAAAAGGTTTTTACCTTATCTTTCTTCTTATCAAGCAATCCCACAAATTGTAGAGCTTCATCAACCTTAGTTTTAAGTTCTTTTCCCCTTAAACCGTACAAAGCTGCAAAAAAAGCTACATTCTTCTCTGCGGATATTTCTTCATAAACAGCAAGATCCTGCGGAACTATCCCAAGACAGCTTTTATAGGCATAAGCGCTTTTATTGATTTTTGTTCCGTTAAAATAAATATCGCCTTTTTCATGGCTCAACGCGGTTGTCAGAATATTAATTGTAGTACTTTTGCCCGCTCCGTTCGGTCCGAGGAAACAAAGTATTTCACCCTCCTCGACATCGAAAGATACACCCTCTAACGCTTTTTTATCCTTATAGCTTTTTTCCAATTTATCAACTTTAATTATTGATTTCATTCAAATCAACTCCCTTCGATATCATTTTAGCTCATCAACCTGAAAAACAAATCAACCGATCGGTTGATTCTACAGGTTGATTTAGAGAGTTTCAAAAAATTCCTTGTTCAAGGTATTACCCCAACTCTCCCACATCATTATTATCCTTGCAGCCATATTCTTGTAAGAATGCGCTTATCAAGTCTATATTCAAATGTAATTGAAATTATGGTCCGTTTTATGGCTGCTTAATTTGAAGTGGGAAAGTTGAGTTATTATGATGAAAACAAGTATATCAGGCCTTTGAAACACTAAGGATACAAGTTTTTTTATGCTGCCTTATTTGGATCGGAAGGTGGAATTTTAAGTAAAAAAGTGGTATTATTAATTAACTAACTAGAGAATTAATTAATTTTATATAAGCAAATGAAGTTAAAGCATCTTCATTTGTAAAAATAATATGGGATTTTTTGAAACGCCCTTAGATATTGCAAAAAATCTATTTAAAATAAATAATTATGAGGAGCAAAACATTATGAGAAGCTGGATTTATAATGAATATAAACATTGCGGGGTTGATTATTCAAGCAAAGAGCAGGCCGACAAATACGATGAGCAGCATCAGTCATTCAGAGATTATGAGAAAGAATTTAGCAGCATGATTGATTTTCTTGGCTTAAAAAACACCAATGAATTATCGGTTATTGATCTTGGATGCGGCACAGGAGCAACCTCAATTTATGCGACAGAGATATTTAAAAAGGTATATGGAATTGATGTTTCAGACGTAATGATTAACCAGGCTAAAAAAAAGTTAAACAATAAAAATATCAATAATATTGAGTTTACCAATGCTGGGTTTCTTAGTTATGCCCATAAAGCTGAACCTGTGGATCTGCTCATTACAAAGGCGGCATTTCACCATCTCCCTGACTTCTGGAAGCAGATTGCATTGCTCAAAATGAATAAAATGATAAAGATAGGCGGAATATTGTATATCCATGATGTAGTATTT
>JAUZPS010000485.1 GCA_030705945.1 Bacillota bacterium | reverse complement strand
GGGCGCTTAGCTCAGCTGGGGGAGCACCTGCCTTACAAGCAGGGGGTCATAGGTTCGAGCCCTATAGTGCCCACCAAAAGCGATAAGACTTAAGAATAGATATTCTTAAGTCTTATCGCTTTTTTGATGCGTAAAAGAGTCGCATCAAGACAAGAATATATTTTTATAATATATCGACAATTTAATACAAGAATCTGACTTTGGGGCATTAATTCTAACATAAACTTAAATATTAGTTTTGTTTGATTATACATATAAAATTGGATTTGGGCCGTTGTTTTGAAGATATGTGTCAGAAATAATTTTTTTAAAGACAACAAAAATTGACATGAATTTTTACAGTTATTAATTATAATCTTCCATGTGGTATTTAATCACAGAGGTCACACTTATATTGTTTCTAATTATTTAAAGGAGGTAACAAAAGATGAGATTGGGATATTTACCGTATAATAGGCTGAACAATACGGCAAAAACCGAGGAGAAGTTTAAAATTAGCAGCTTTATCAACTTATTTACAGCAATTAATTTATTATTGCTCCCCGTATCATTTTTATTGGGGAGGGCTTCAATAGCCGGAGGAGTGTTGCCCTTTGGTATGGCTATATTTGCATCTGCCGCGGGCATGGATTGCAACAAATATTTAATCGGAATATCGGTTATATTCGGTATGATAACCAGAGGAACCCCCGAACAAATATATATTACAATCGCGGCAATGTTTCTATTTAGCGTCTTTGGTACTATCATAAGAACTGATAAGGGACAAGCAACTATGAAAATTGCTATTTTGGCATTAATAAGTACATTGATACCAGAAATAGTAATAGTAAATATGCAGGGTTTCCTTCTGTTTGATTTTTTAAAGGCATTATTTCATGGCGTTTTAATATTTCTCCTTATATTTATATATAGAAATGCCATATCTGGAATACAGAGGAAGACCAGGCTGAATAATGAAGAAATTATAAGTATAGCTATTCTGACTGCTGTAACCCTTGCAGGACTTGCAGATATACAGGTTATGGGAGTAGTTTTGAAAGATTTGCTAAGTATAATTATAATTCTGATCTGCGGTTATAAATGCGGACCTGGAGTCGGAGCAGCCTCAGGCGTCACAATTGGTCTGGTTGTAAGCTTATACTCGCCTGTCGCTCCATATGTTATAGGCTCTTACGCAATAGCTGGACTACTAACCGGGACTCTTAGAAAGCTTGGCAAAATAGGGGCAAGTTTAGGATTTGTTTTGGGAAGCGGAATTTTTGCTTTGTATATAAACGGCTCAACGGAAATATTACTACATATCAAAGAGATTGTCATAGCATTATTGATCTTTATGCTGATACCAAATAAAGTTTCTGACTCTATAACAACAATATTAGGCGGTAATTTTGAGTTTAGCGGCGGAGACAGAAATTACACAGAAAGAATAAAAGAAATAACTGTGGACAGGTTAAACAACTTTTCGAATACCTTCAAGGAATTATCAAAAACCTTTTGTGAAATATCGGAAACAAAAACCATTACGGATAAAGAAGATATTTCTGTCTTATTTGACAGAGTGGCTGACAGGGTGTGTAAAGATTGCTGCCTATGTCTTCATTGCTGGGACAGGAATTTTTACAACACATACCAGGTTATGTTTAAAATAGTTGAACGCTTAGAAGAAAAAGGGAGGATTGAGAATAAGGATATCCCTAAGTATTTTATGGATAGATGTGAAAGAGTTAATGACTTTGTATTATCAGTAAATAATGTTTATGAGCTTTTTAAAGTGGATATGGTCTGGAAAAGTAAAATAAGTGAAAGCAGAGAACTAGTGTCACAGCAGTTGGAAGGGTTGTCAAAAGTTGTATCAAACTTGGCGAATGAAATAGGAAATGATGTGAACTTTGACATAGATCTCGAGAACAGCCTTAAATTAAACTTAGAGAAAGCTGGAATTAAGATTAAAGATGTTAATGTTATGGAAACAAAGTGGGGAACTTACGAAGCATCCATAACGCATAAAGGCTGCGGAGGAAAACGAATTTGCATTAATACAATAGAAAAGATAGCAACAGATATTCTAAGTAGAAAAATGGTGAAAGAAACGGTTGAATGTATAAAAGGAATAAAAGATAATTCATGTACAATAAAGCTTATTGAAGAAGAGATATTCAGTGTAACAACAGGCGTTTCGAAACTATCCAAATATAACAGCATGGTCTCAGGAGATAATTATACCTTCTTGAATACAGGAAATGGAAAATATGTTGTCGCCTTAAGCGATGGTATGGGAAGCGGTCATAAAGCTGCAGTCCAGAGCAGAGCTACTATAAGCATGCTGGAGCAATTTATGGAGTCAGGCTTTGATAAGGACACATCTGTAAAATTAATAAACTCAGTCCTTGTGCTAAAATCTGATGAAGATTCATTTTCAACAATAGATATGTCAGTCATAGACTTATATAACGGCGAGGTTGAGTTCGTAAAAACAGGAGCTGTATCGACATTTATAAAAAGAGAAGAGAAGGTTGATGTTGTGCGATCCGCAACTCTGCCGGCAGGAATTCTTAGCAATATTGAGACTGAAATTTTGAAAAGAAGGATTGATAACGGCGAATTTTTGATTCTTGTTACTGATGGCGTTCTGGATGCCTTTAAAAAGGATAACCCTTTAAATGACGACAACTTCATAAAATTTGTAAATAACATGGAAAGCAAAAATCCACAGGAAATAGCTGATTTAATTTTAAACGAAGCATATAAAATATGCGACAGCAAGCCTATAGACGATATGCTGGCAGTTGTTGCGAAAGTATGGAAGAAAGTAAGCTGATAAAATAATTAATGGAAAACTAGTGTATAATTTCTGACAAATTTTCATAAACTACCTTCAAATATATCTACTGGATATTTTGGAGGGACATATGGCGCTTAGTAATACTAGAAGAATTGTAATTATTAAAGACATACACTCAAACTTAATTGAGGAGGCAATTTTAATTTTAAAATCCGACACAACTATTGTTAGTAAAGTTAAGGAAACACCTTCTTTGATAAAAGGCAACAAGAAGGATAATGACTACCTTTTAAATGAAGCTCAAAGCGTAATAGATAATTATGTTAAGGAAAATAAGTTTAAGGTAGCGTCGGGAATTGATTTGAATCTTAAGGAAGTCAAGATACCAAGAACAAGGCTAATAACAAATATGACGATTAATCTGGTTCTCGCCGGGGGTATTGCTTTACTTATTTTCCTTGTGCTTAAGGTATTTTGAAGATTTGATTAAAGAATCGATTAAGGTAGTATCAAAAAAACTTAGCAACTGGTCGTTTCAAAAACTTGATATAATGGGTTTTCGTCGTATAAACTTGAACAAGGAAGTTTTTGAAACGCCCTAATTAAGAGCCTGATATAACAATTCTACCTATAAACTATAGTATTTAAGTTTTAACTTTATGAAAAGTTATAATTTGGTTACAATCCTGACAAGATATATTCTATTTGTATATAGATAACCAACTTTATATAAATGTAAGATTATGGAGTTGATTATCTATATATTTATTTATTAAAGTCATTTCCATTGATTTTATTCCAGCTAAGCTATATTATAATAGAGGATAATGGGTTTTAATATAAATCAGATGCAAGGAGAGCTATTAAGTAAAGTTAGCTTTAAAATGTTATTATATTAAAATCATTATTGATCTTGCATTTAGCAAAGCGAAATAACAAACGGTTTTAACGGTATTTTGCGATAGTTAATTGTAAAAGATTAATATGGAACAACGCGTGGGAATCTAATCAAGGAGATACGATATGAAGAACAAAGGGATACTTGATATATTGTTGCTGCCAGAAAAGTTTTATAAGAATTTTACTGATAGCAAAACATCCTTATATATTGGTATATTTGCTGTTGGAATAATAGATTTAATATT
>JAUZPS010000484.1 GCA_030705945.1 Bacillota bacterium | reverse complement strand
GTTAAATGTAAGATTAATATTGATTTTAACATAGTGAAAGCCATAAATATTATACTACAAAATCATTAAGATTGTAACTATTTTAAGCGCTTAATTTCAAAGTTTATAAAATTTTAATACTTAGGGCGTTTCAAAAAATTCCTTGTTCAAGTTTTGTATGATGAAAACTCATTATATCAAGTTTTTGAAACGACCTAATCTCTTAATTTAACTAACGCCATTTTTTTCTCTGAAAGTCTTAGAAGGCTTAAAACCAAAGCAACCGCGCATGAGCAAGCAGCAAAAATAAAAACAATATGAAATCCTTTTAAAAACACCTCCGGGTTAAATCCCCCATTATCTTTTGACACAGAATTCAGATTAATATTTGTCGTAAATGTAAACAACAATACCGATAATGTGGTTCCTGACACCATGCCAATATTTCTGAAAAGGGCATTAATACCTCCCGCGGCTCCAAGCTGATTTCTTGGGACGCTCCCCATTACACTGCTGTTGTTTGGCGACTGAAAAATACCTACGCCTGCGCCTAGCATGGCCATAAGTATAACAATTTCAACAATGGAGGAAGTTCTATTTAAGGTAGATACCACTAACAAAACTAAAGCATTAATTGCAAGTCCAATAATTGTTAATGGTTTATAAGTTATTTTATCCGATAAGGCGCCGCTGAAAGGGGCAATAATTGCCATTGTAAATGGATAGGCTGACATTAATAAACCCGCTTTTAACGCGTCAAATTTCATTACATTCTCAAGATAAAAAGGCATAAAATATATGGTTGAGAACAGCGCTATAAATGACAAAAATGCCGTAGTCAATCCTAATGAAAAAACTTTAATCTTAAAAAGTCCTACATCAATTAGCGGGGTATCTATCCTTCTCTGACGCATTAAAAATAAACCTAAAACCACTAATGCAGATATAAACATTATTATAAATACAATACCGGATATTTTGGCATCCTGAAGAAATAATAACCCCATAAACATTAAAAGAATTGCTGCTATAAATAAAATTGAGCCTAAAAAATCAAACTTTTTGTTTTCCGACACCTCATTTATCTCAGGTATAACTAGAATCGTAAATATTGTCCCAATTATACCGATTGGTATATTTACAAGAAATATTGAATGCCATCCGAAATTATGGACAAGAATCCCGCCTAATACGGGCCCTGTCAGACTGCCTATTGCAACTGTTGTTCCAGTAATTCCGAGCGCCATTCCCCTCTCCCCATGGTCAAATATAGATGTAACAATTCCTTGGCTCAGCGCCATCATTGATGAGGCGCCAACAGCTTGAATTATCCTTGAAATAACCAGCATCTCAAGGCTGCTTGAAATTCCGCAAAGCCCCGATCCTACAGAGAATATAATAAATCCAAACAAAAAAACTTTCTTCTTTCCATATAGATCCGCCAATTTGCCCCAAATCAGAAGCAATACGGAGATTGCTAATAAATACGAGGTTACGACCCATTGAATTGAACTTATATTTACTGATAAATAAGTCTTTATTATAGGAAGCGCTATATTAACTATACTTCCATCTAAGGTAGCCATAAATATGGAAATCGAAACATTTAGTAATACCAACCATTTTCTAAGTTTTGTCAATTGCATTTTAATACTTCCTTCTTTTCTTAATTCGTAAAATCTTTTTTATAAAGGCTTTTCAGCGCGAACTGTATAAAACTTTAAAGTTCAGCAATCTATATAAAAAGCACTATTAATCTTACATTTGACGGAGCAAAATAACGAACGCTTTAACGTTATTTTGCGATAGGCAAATGTAAAAGATTAATTGCTTTTTATCTATTACGCTTGTCATAAATATAAGCATTTCTTATGTAAGCCATCTGCAGCCAAACACATGAGGAACATAACCCGCAATATATTCAATAGCCGTGTAAACAGAATCTGTAACAAAGAATAAATCCTTGCATTCATCCTTGGCAAACTTCCTATCTACAATTGCGTCAAATTGATTTATCAGGTTATCATAAAAACCATTTATATTGAGAATGACTATGGGTTTATTATGATACTGCAGCTGCTTTAATGTAATAATCTCAAGAATTTCTTCCAAAGTGCCAAAACCGCCAGGCAACGCAATGAACGCGTCTGACTTATTGTCCATAACTCCCTTTCTTTCCCTCATTCCTTCAGTTACAATCAACTCGTCACATTGTTCATATACCACTCCGCTTACGTTTAACGCCTTTGGAATGACGCCTATAACCCTGCCTTTAGCTTCATGAACAGCTCTCGCGCAGGCTCCCATGAGCCCAGTCATTCCTCCGCCAAAAAGCATTTTCCAACCCTTTCTAGCAATCTCACCGCCTAAAATAGCAGCTTGTTCAAAATACAATTTTTCAATTGAATTGCTTGATGAGCTGTAAACACAAATTACTTTCTCCATCAATTCCTCCTATAAAAATATAAAAAGCTCGAATTTAAAATAGATTCAATAATCACACTATTTAATAATTTAACATAAAATATGATTGTAGAATATAGAATAGCAAATAAATATGTAAATTACTACATTTATATTTTTTTGTTATTCATAAATTGATACGAGGTAAATATGGATAGAAATAAAACTCTTGAAAGTATGTCGAATGCTCTGGCTGCCGCAAACAAAATTTTAGACTTAAAAAATTCTTCTTTACATAATGATTTATCCTCAAATACAAGAAGTACAAGAAATATTCAATTTAATACTTTATGCGAAATGTTAAATACCCTTGCAAGTTATTCTCCACCTAAGTATAAAGATGTAATCAGCAACTCTGTAGCCATAAGCTCAAGATACAGAGACACATATAAAAAACTTCAGCAACACAAGAACTCAAGAAGCAATGAGAAAATTGATTCCAGAGAAATTTTAAAAACATTAGAGATTTTAAAGCCTGTTCTTCCAAATCAACATAAAACAGTTGTTGAAAAAATACAAAAAATATATGAGATAATTTATTCCTAACCTAAATCAACTTAGGTAGTATCAAAAAAACTTAGCAACTGGTCGTTTCAAAAACTTGATATAATGGGTTTTAGCCATATAAACTTGAACAAGGAATTTTTTGAAACGCCCTTAATACATTCTCATTATTATCCAAAATTTTTATTTTTACTTGCCAATTTAAATCTTTTCCTATCAATTCTTTTAAATCCCTTAATATATAAATTATAATAATCTATCCCGCCTAATCCTTTTACCTTTTTTTCTTCCGGTGTCCGCTTGCGCTTAATAATAAAAACCTGCTCTGTCTGGGGCTTTCTCCCAGGCTCTAAGAAGGTATGCAATGTTAAAAGCGCGTTCCCAACACCAGAACTTAGATAAGATCCCTCCTGCCGAATGTTTTTTATATCAAAGATAAAAGAGACAAGCAAAGATATAACAGCAGTCACAAAAACTACAAAACCTGCTGTAATAAATGCTTTTGTAATGTCATATAAAAATTCCGCCACACTACCCATAAGTTCACCTGTCCCTATATAGATAAACAAATGTAAAATATTTTTCGTAACTTCACTATATATTTTGCAATAAACATTTTACATACTTTTTTATATTGCAAAATATACACCTTGATCATAAGTTGCGAAAAGTTCAGGTTTGATAGTAAAATGCAGACGTATTAACTGCATTTTTTATGTAAAATCTTCTTCGTAACTTATATAGTTTTATTCGTTTAGCAGAAACAGCTGAAAAAGTGCTTTTCTGCTTGCGAATTATTACTGCAATAATAATATTAATGTGGGAGAGTTGAGCATTGAGTTTAAATTTTTTAAATGATAAAATAGGAATATGAAGGTAATTATTTGGATAAGGGGTGGTAGTTATAAGAAATTTTTTTATGGATATAAGCTGAATACTTTAAGCAATAATTTAATAATTTCATAATTCATAAAAAACAGGGGGGTTG
>JAUZPS010000483.1 GCA_030705945.1 Bacillota bacterium | reverse complement strand
TCCTATTCTCGCTTTGATGGGCGATAAAAGAATTGTTATCAAAAATGGCGGAATCAGTAATATCATAAAAACAAGTCAGGAGGAGAAAAACAACCTCTTACTGCTGCAAGAGCTTGACAACAAGCTTTTAGAGCTTCGCAATCTGCTGCGTAACGGCGAAAAAATTGATTTTAACATAACAAACAGCGTCTTTACTAAAGTTTCCTAAACATATGGAGTTATACGAAATGGGGGAGATATTAATGAAAAAAAATATAATTTTAAAAATTGTTCTGATTTTTTTAATATTGTCATCTATGCTTTATGGCTGTGGTGATACAGCTGAAAAACAAAACGAACAAGTTCCTGCCGCAAATGTTCAAAAGACCGATGAGAAGAGCAATTTAACAAAAAACTTTGTTGATATGGCAGGACGTAAAATTCAAATTCCAGAAAAAATCAACAAGGTCTATGCGACAAGTCAGATCGGAATTATTGCTCTATACTCATTAAATCCTGATAAACTTGCTGGATGGGGATACGCTTTATCAGATAACGATAAACTATTTATTGATAAGAAGTATTACGGCTTGCCTGTTCTTGGAGTTTGGTCGGGCAAAAACGGCACAGGAAATATTGAAGAAATTATACGCGTCCATCCTGATGTTATCTTCTCGATAGGGACAATTGATGATTCCCAGAAGTCATTATGCGACAAAATTCAGGACCAGGTTGGAATACCTGTTATAATGCTGGATGCGCCACTTGATAAGCTTGATAAAATGTATGAAGCGTTAGGCGTTCTTGTGGATGAGAAGGGAAGGGCTAAAGAACTTGGCGATTACTGCGCAAAGACTATTTCAGATATTAACTCTTTGCAAAAAACATACCCCAGGATAAACGTGTTAAAGTTTACTACGCTGAAGGACCTAAAGGTCTTGAAACAGATCCTAAAGGTTCTTTCCATACAGAAGTCTTAGATTTGGTAGGAGGAATAAACGTTGCTGATGTTCCTATGCAAAAAGGCTTCGGAAGGTCGTCCGTCTCCCTTGAACAGCTCTTAAAATGGAATCCCGAAGTTATTATAGTCGGATATGACAAAGACGCTCAAGCCGGATTTTTCAATGATATATATAAAACTCCTGAATGGAAAAACATAAAAGCGGTAAAAGAAAAGAAGGTTTATTCTATTCCAAATAAGCCCTTTGACTGGTTTGACCGTCCGCCTTCAGTTAATCGAATAATCGGCGTAAAGTGGCTTGCAAACCTATTGTATCCTCAATATATAAACCTTGATATAACAACTGAAGTTAAGGACTTTTACGAAAAGTTCTACCACAAGAAATTAACTGATCAAGAGGCCAAAGCGCTGCTTCCAGTTTAGGCGGTATCAAAAAAACTTAACAACCAGGCGTTTCAAAAACTTGATATTGTGTATTTTCATCATGAAATTTTTGAAACGCCCTAATTAATCCAAAATAAGGAGGGGGCATTATGCATTCGGTAAATGAGCTAAGGCTTGAAGGAAGAATAAAAACATTTGATGACGCTTCTTTGAAAAAAGAAAAGAAAACTACTAATTATATTATGGTTATACTGGTGTTTATAACTGTCGCCGCTTTCTTAATTTCCTTTACTTTAGGGCGGTATAGCATATCTATAACTGACATACTGAATATATTCATTTCAAAATTATTTGGTCTGAAAACTACATGGTCTGATACTGTTGAAACAGTAATTTTTAATGTAAGAATTCCAAGGATTCTTGCAGCAATGCTCATCGGAGCTGCATTGTCATTATCGGGAGCTTGTTATCAGGGTTTATTTAAAAACCCCATGGTCTCTCCGGATATCTTAGGAGCTTCATCAGGGGCGGGTTTTGGCGCATGTATCGCAATTTTAATGTCTTTTGGGCTTGTAGGAATTCAAGTTTCTTCTTTTCTATTCGGCTTAGGAGCAGTAGCTCTTACATTCTTTATCAGTTCACTAATAGGAAAGAAGAATAATGCGGTGTTGGTTTTAATTCTTACTGGTATGGTAGTATCTACTTTATTTTCTTCATTTATATCTTTGACAAAATACTTGGCCGATCCTAATAGCAAGCTCCCTGCAATAACTTTTTGGCTTATGGGAGGACTTAATTCTACAAGTACGAAGGATGTATTGATGTTACTTGCGCCTATTACAATAGGAACTATACCCCTTGCTCTTCTCAGATGGAAAATTAATGTTTTATCCTTCGGAGATGAGGAGGCAAAATCCCTTGGAATTAATACCTCCAGACTCAGGTTAATTGTAATAATATGCTCAACACTTCTAACGGCTGCATCAGTTTCAGTATGCGGTATGATTGGATGGATAGGTCTTATAATACCTCATCTCTCAAGAATGCTTGTAGGACCAAATTATAAGCTTTTATTGCCGGCTTCGTTTCTTGTTGGCAGCGCGTATCTTGTATTGGTGGATGACATAGCCCGCAGTTTATTTCCTTTGGAGATTCCTCTTGGCATCCTTACTTCTCTGATTGGCGCGCCGTTCTTCATTTATCTGCTTGTAAAAGGAAAGAAGGGATGGATATGAAATTAGATATCATTAGAGCCACATGTGGATATGGTAAAAAAAAGGTGGCAGAAAACATTTCATTAAGCGTCCAATCCGGAGAAGTCTTGTGTCTGCTTGGGCCAAACGGAGTTGGAAAAACAACGTTATTTAAAAGTATTCTGGGATTTCTAAGACTTATGGATGGAGAGATAGTGTTAAACGGCGAGAACATGATAAAAATGTCAAAGAGCAAGCTGGCAAAGGTTGTAGGCTATGTTCCGCAAGCGCATACACCGCCGTTTCCTTACACTGTTTTAGATGTTGTGTTGATGGGCAGGACCGCGCATTTAGGTATGTTTTCATCACCCACAGACAATGATAGGAGAATTGCTGAAGAAGCTCTTGATACACTGGGCATCAGCTTTTTAAAAGACAAGATTTATACAGAGATCAGCGGCGGCGAAAGACAAATGACGTTGATTGCGCGGGCATTAACACAAGAACCGGATATATTAATCATGGACGAACCTACTTCAAACTTGGATTTTGGCAACCAGATAAGGGTATTGGAGAGAATCAATATGCTATCTAAAAAAGGACTGGCAGTTATCATGACTTCACACTTTCCAAACCATGTCTTCTTATGCTCGACAAAAGTTGCGCTAATGACGAAGAATCTCTTTAAGGTAGGCAGTGTTGATGAAATTGTTACAGAAGAAAATTTAAGGAGCGCATATGGAATAAATGTAAAAATAACAAGTACCGTAGATGAAAGCGGCAACATAATCAAAGCGTGCATTCCGTTAATCAATTAAGGTAGTATCAAAAAAACTTAGCAACTGGTCGTCATTACTTGCAGGCATATGTCGAATCTCCTTAAAAAATGTTGGTTAAATTTATCATAAATATGTTCTGAATCACAGTATTAATAAAATTTAACAGATAAAATCAACTTCTTTTTAATGCATATGATAGGTGATATATCCAGATTACGCTTCGGTACTGATGAGTTCCAAGTTCATCGGTAGATTTTCACTTGCATTCATAATGGCTCACTTATATTGCTGCTGTAGATTTTGCATGTGCTGTCTTTCTACATAATGGCAATTTATAATTATTTAAGCTGTTGTAGATTCCTGTAGAGAAGTATATAATTGTGTTTGGATAATGGTTACATTAATGGAAAACAGAATTGGCTAAAATGGGGGTAAATAATTTTGGAACTTATGAAATCTAATTTTGTGACAATAAACGGTTATAAGATACTCTATCTTGAAGCAGGAACCAAAGAGCCGGTTATCCTTTTGATGCATGGTATTCCAACCAATACGTATATTTGGAGAAATGTTATTCCAAGATTATCTAGTGCTGCAAGGGTTATAGCAATTGATATGATTGGGTTCGGAAAATCCGATAAGCCGGTAGACATTGAGT
>JAUZPS010000482.1 GCA_030705945.1 Bacillota bacterium | reverse complement strand
TATTATCATCTATAATCTTCTTAAACAAATCACTCAAATAATTAGGTCTATAAGGTTCTCCATTTTCCCAAGCCATTATATATCCTTTATCTATATAACTATCTTCTAATAAGGATTTTTGGCTCTCCTGACTAGCTTTAATTTTTGTAAGTAAATTAAGTATATCATCAGGAGCATGTAAAATCCTGTGAGATGATCTGTTCTTAGTTCCTTTTTCAACTGTCTTTTTTCCTGCCTGTGTTCTAGCTTCAGCAATAGTAATTATTTTATTTTCAAAATCTATATTTCCCCATTTTAATCCTGCAATTTCTTCTCGCCTTAATGCTAACATTCCTGCAAGCTTAACCACTATTTCCATGCGATCATTTTCAACAATTGAGAATAGTTTTTTAAGTTGTTCAGCGGTATAAAAATTCATTTCATTCTTTTGTTTTTTTATAGCTTCAATCCTATCCAGTGGATTTCTTAATATCTTATCTTCATTAACTGCATGTTTTAAAGCATCTTTCAATAAATCATAGTGTTTTCTGATAGTATTATTACTTAATCCTGCATCCTTTTTACTTTTAAAATACTTATTAATTATAGTTTGGTTTAATTCTTGGAGTTTATAATTACCCAGATCAGGAGTAAGATGATTGTTTATAATATTTCGGTATCCATAAAGAGTAGTTTCTTCACACTTAATTGATTTTATATCATTTAACCAGTATGTAAGCCAGTTTTCAAGTGTCAAAATTGAAGGAAATACTAATGTTCCCTTTGTTTTATCAGCTTCAAAACTTTTAAGTGCTATTTGTGCATCCTTTTTCTTCTCAAAGGTTTTTGTTGTTTTGACTCTTTTTCCAGTACTATCTTTTCCATAATCCATAGTAACATAGAAAAGTTTCTTTTCATCATCAAAGGCAATATTTTTTTCAACTGTAATTCTTGCCATAATATCACCTCATTCTTTGGTCTACCAAAATGTCTACCCAAAAGATAATTATAGCAATATTTTAGCATTAATTTTTAGCATTGTCTACCTACATGTCTACCTGATTGGTTTACAAATAATAAAAACCGCTTCATCAGCGGCTTTATTTGGTGGAGGCGAGGGGAGTCGAACCCCTGTCCGAAACCATATCCACAAAAGCCTCTACGGGTGTATCCCTCAATTTAGCATTCCTGACGAACATCCCCCAAGGGCAGGGTTTGCTCTACCGTAGCCTTTAAGTTCCGCTGCAGCTCAAGGCTACCACCACAGCAGTTCTAGCATTTAACCTTCCTATGCAAAAGGCCTGACTTATCGACGCCTAGGCCCCCAGGTGCAGGAACCTGGGCTAGACGTTAGCTGCCTAGGCAGCTAAAGCTAAATTATCGTTTTTAGCGTTTAATTTTAGTTTCCCGTTTTTTTAAGAGGCCTACGAGAATCCTCTACCCGCTACTTAAGTCTCAACAATCCCGTCGAAACCATTGCGCCCCCATATTAAATTGTTACCTACCGCTTTCTTTAAGCTTTCTGTCAATTTCCCTTTTAGCGTCTCTTTCAGCAATATCGTCCCTTTTGTCGTGAAGCTTTTTACCTCTGGCAACTCCAAGCTCAAGTTTGACTTTGCCGAACTTAAAATATAACTGTATCGGAACCAGCGTCAAGCCCTTCTGCTGTATATAGCCGATGAGCCTTCTGATCTCATATTTGTGAAGCAGAAGCTTTCTGTCCCTCAATGGATCTTTATTATATATATTACCCTGCTCATAGGGACTTATATGCATACCGCTTATAATTACTTCGCCGTCAACAATATAAGCATAGCTTTCCTTAAGGTTTACTTTGCCCTGACGAATGGACTTAACCTCTGTTCCTGACAAAACTATTCCTGCCTCAATTGTCTGTTCTATAAAATAATCATGTCTGGCTTTTTTATTTTGTGTTATAACTTTAATAGCTTGTTTATCCATAGTCCATTCACCTTATTGCTTAATCCGATAAAAATAACCCTTCTTTTGAAAGGGCATTTATCACAAAGAACCGATATCAATTACCTTTAATATTATATCACGTTAAATTAGAGTGTCAAGGCATAACTAAAACTAACACTGCTTACATTATATAACATATGCAAATTATTCGCAAAATGCTCTCATCTTATCTAATAATTCATATGGAACCTTAAGATTCCCTTTTCCTTTTCCTATCTTAATGCCGGGCTTAATGGCTCCATGAAAATCACTTCCGCCCGTCGCAAGAAGATTATGCTTTATGGCTAGCCTTAATAGGTTTCCTGTATCCTCATTTGTGTTTTCAACATAATACGCCTCAATTCCCTTTAAACCGTAAGCCGCCAACTCCCCAAACAGTTCGTCAAGCTGCTTTAAGCTCAGATAAAGAAAAATAGGGTGAGCAATAACAGGCAGCCCGCCTGCTTTAACTATTTCCTCGATCGCCTTTTGCGGATTAAGTTTTGATTTTGGGAAAAACGCTTGTCTACCAAAGCCAAGATATCGCTCAAAGGCATCCTGAACGCTTTTTACGTAGCCTTTTTTTATCATAACATTGGCAATATGGGGTCTTGCAACTACTTTGCCGCCTGCTTCCGAAATTACTTCCTCTATTGTTATATCAAACCCCAGCTCATTAAGTTTATCAACTATTTTGGGATTTCTTTCATTTCTGTTCTTTATCAAGCCCTCGAGTACAGGACTTATATTTTTGTGGGTACCATTAAAAAAGTATCCAAGGATATGCATTTCCGGATGAAATTCCGCGCTTATTTCCAGACCTGCAATAACCTCAAGGCCTATTTTATTTCCTTCATCTATGGCATCCTCTATTCCTTCCACAGTATCATGATCTGTCAGCGCGATTGCCGCTAGGCCCTGCTCTTTTGCGTGTCTTACAAGCTCCCTTGGACTTAAGGTTCCATCGGATATAGTTGAATGAGTATGCAAATCTATCCATTTTTTCATCGTTTTCTCCACTATCCTTTATTCTGAAGTTCTTATGCTCCCTTGAGTAAATAATATATTTTTTAACCACAATAGTTTATACTTTCCAGTACTCCTCATCCCTGCAAACCTTTGGTGGAAACTCTCCGTCGTATATTATTTTAAGAAGATTATCCAACTTTTTTAGCGCATTGCTCGCCTGTTCCTTTGTAATTATATTTTCATCAAGAGCCTCTGAAATTTCATCTATGTCCAGTATACGTACCTGTCCATCGGGGAAAATTTTAACATCTACCAAAAGATCTACCAGCGTGTAAGTATCTTTCTCCTCATCATATTCTACTTCAATTATGTCACAATACCAGTATACAAAATTGCCGGAAGGATTATAAAAACGGCTTATTTTATAACCATCTTTTAAAAAAGCGAATGAAACGCCTCTATCAATATCGGTACGCGGTTTTATGACTTTCCATTTGGTTATAATCAAAGCATCATCCCTGTAAACAAGTTCGTCTCCGGAAATATCAACTGTTTCAAAAGGTATAAAACGTTTCCTCAATATTGTTGGTTTTTTCATAATTCAATATTCTCCTTCACCATTGATTTAAAACATGAGAATTCTGTATAATTAATCATTTTAAGCAGTGTCAAAAGAAACTTGTCAGTTGGTCACTTCAAAAGCTTGAAATAATAAAGTTTATCCTCCAAAACTTGAACATGGGATTTTTTGAAATGCTCTAAATAGAAACCTTTTACTCCTAATTTATAAATGATCAACTATAAAATAAGTTTTATCATGCTCGCTGAACAGCTAAAAACGCTTTTCAAAGCGAACTGATTTAAATTCTCATTTAGTTATCTTTAACCACTCTATAGTCATTTACTTTATCAAATAGACTCGTTAATTGTCAAATTATCTTATTTCCCATTTTGTTCCACAAGCCTGAATACGATGTTATAATATAACTGCCAATTCATTACTAATTTTTAGAGGAGAAAGACATTGTTACTAAAGAGAACATGCAGT
>JAUZPS010000481.1 GCA_030705945.1 Bacillota bacterium | reverse complement strand
CAAATTAATCATCACTTTGTAAAATATAAAATATTATGGAAAATATATCTTAGTCACATTTTTCGAGTAAATGATATGGTGATATTAGATGAATGTCATAGGACCTAAATCTATTATTTGCAAGAAAGGATGAGCACCTATAATCTATTTAGACAACACATCCACAACTTCTCCAAAACCTGAAGAAGTATGCATTGCTGTAGAAACTCAAATTCGTAAAAATTGTGGAAGTCCAGGCAGAAGTGCTGCAATTGCAGGCAAAAATACAGACATAATTTTCGAAACCAGAATGCTCATCGCAAAACTTCTTAACGCTACTCCTGATAGAATCATTTTTACGTGCAGCGCCACAGATTCTCTAAACCTTGCAATCAAGGGATACTTAAAAAAGGGAGACCATGTTATTGTTACAAGCATGGACCACAACTCAATCCTTAGACCTGTCATGCATATGGAAAGAGAAGGAATTATTGAAGTGAGCGTAATAGCTTCAGATTCAAAAGGATACATTAATTCAGTAGATTTTTTCACTCAAATTAGACCTAATACAAAATTAATCATTGCTACTCATGCTTCCAATGTTGTTGGGACTCTAGCAGATATTGAAAAAATTGGAGAGATCGCGTTAGCCAATCGTTTGGCGTTTTTGGTAGACGCATCCCAATCTATAGGCGTTGTTCCACTCGATGTTCAAAAGATGCATATTGATATGCTCGCTTTGCCAGGGCATAAATCTTTATTCGGGCCTACTGGTACAGGCGCATTATATATAAGAGATGGCATAGATTTGGTTCCACTCCGTCATGGTGGCACAGGAACATTCTCGGAAAGCATGTTTCAACCTGAGGAAATGCCTCACAGATATGAGAGCGGTACAGGTAACCTTATCGGAATAGCTGGGCTTAATGCTGGTATAAAATACATACTTTCCGAAGGAATGGAAAAAATCAGAGAACATGAAGAAAACTTAGCTGATTATATGTATCAAGAGCTGCTCAAATTGAATAAGGTTATAGTTTACGGAACTGAAAAAGCCTGCGATAAAACAGCAGTAATATCGCTTAATATTAATAACTGGGCCGCATCAAAAATCGGACAATTACTAAGTGATAAGTTTGGCATAATTACAAGAGCTGGGCTCCACTGCGCTCCTCTTGCCCATAAAGCTATAGGAACAGAAAGTTGTGGAACAGTTCGTTTCGGTATTGGATACTTCAATACCAAAGAAGATATTGATTGCGCTCTTGAAGCTCTTAATGAGATTTGCAAAAAGCAACAAACAACAACGGCGCCTATATAGTTTACTGCGACAGTACATATTTTTTATTTAGTTATCTATGTATCGTGATAAACATTTTGCATTAACTTAAAAATCATGAAATATATACCTTGATATATAAATCGTGAAAAATTCCATATCATTTTTTTAAATGAGCACCTATAACTTCATTTGCTTATGCAAGATCCTTTTCACGATTTATATAGAGTAAATATAGGGACTTTTCTTTTATTAATCTGTTTGTATTTTTATGTTCAGTCATTATCGTCAACTCCTAAAAGTATTTCTTTTTACTACTATCTTATTATTTCTGTTGTCGTCACAGTATAGCGCTTGTTTTATCTTATATCTTAATAACCATTTATTAAACAGCAGATTAAATACAATGTATAATCAATTCTGCAAAAACTTAAAGTAATTTATAAATGTTTAGAGATTATAATGATAAAAAAAGTACCCGGGTGGTAAAAAGCGCTAAGGCATTGCTTCCACTTACCGATATTAAAGATATCAAGTTAGGCAGTATCAAAAAAATAACCGGTCAACTGGGCGTTTCAAAAACTTGATATAATGAGTTTTCATCATACAAAACTTGAACAAGGAATTTTTTGAAACGCCCTTAATGAATGTACTTTTATCTATGGAGTATAGCATAACGCGTGGTAAAAGGCTAACTGGCAGCTTATAGTAAGGATATTATTATTCATTACTCTTGTACAAGAATTGTATGAGCAAGAATAGGGTGGATTATATTCATGGTTATTTGGAAAAGAAATTTAATCGTCTGCTGGTTTGGAATGTTTGTAACAGGTATAGGCATGAGTCAGATTGCGCCAGTATTGCCACTTTATATAAAGCAACTAGGAACTGATAACGCATCTTCAATTGCGCAGCTTTCCGGAATTGCTTTTGGTATTACCTACATTATTTCAGCAGTATTCTCGCCGATATGGGGACATCTTGCGGATAAAGTAGGGCGCAAGCCAATGCTGCTTAGAGCAAGCCTTGGCATGGCGGTAGTAATATTCTTAATGGGTTTTGCGGAGAATGTTTATGTACTGATAGGATTAAGATTATTTCAAGGCGCTATTACAGGTTATAGTACAGCTTGTACTACATTGATTGCAACACAGACAGATAAGGAACATGCAGGATACGCTTTTGGCGCAATTTCAACGGCAAATATTGCAGGTTCTTTGCTTGGACCAACAATTGGCGGCTTTATAGGTGAAAGCCTTGGATTTCAAAGCGTGTTTTTTATAACTGGCGCTCTGTTGATGGTTGCATTTATCACAACAGTATTATTTGTAAAGGAATCTTTCATACGCGAAGATAAAAAAACGCTTAGTATGAAGGAGGTTTGGAACACTCTTCCTGAAAAAAGTTTAACATTTATTTTATTTGTGACCTTTTTTATATTATCTGTAGCTTTATATACCGTTGAACCTATCATGACAGTATATATTACCAATTTATCAAAAAATTCCAGCCACATTGCCTTGCTAGCCGGAATAACCTTCTCAGCCTCAGGTCTGGCAAATATCATTGCTGCTCCAGGACTGGGGAAACTTTCTGATAAAATAGGGGCGCATAAAGTTATATTAGCTGCCTTGATAGCAGCAGGAACCATTTTTATACCTCAAGCTTTTGTAAAAAAAGCTTGGCAGTTAATGAGCCTTCGATTTTTATTAGGATTAACATCGGCGGGGTTGCTTCCCTCTGTAAATATTCTGGTTAAAAAAATCACACCTGCTTCTCTCACAGGCAGAGTTTTTGGTTTTACCATGTCAGCAGGGTATTTGGGCGTGTTTGGAGGCGCTATTTTAGGTGGACAAGTAGCAGCCTACTTTGGCATTCAATATGTATTTTTAATTACAAGTTCACTGTTACTTATAAATGCGGTGTTGGTTTATTTCAAGGTGTATAAAAAACTTAGCATAAATACCCAAAAACAACAGTTACTATAAAGCGCCATTAACATAATCCTTAACCAAAGAATAATATGATATATAATACTCTGTTTGGAGTGAGTTTTATGCTAAGCGCATTTTATAAAAAGATTGCAAGCCTTTGCGCCGGATTTAAGCAGATATTCACTAGTTGGTTAAAATCAATAGGTATTTCCGAGGCATTTTCTGCCCAGTTAAAGGCGTTGGAGAAAATCTTGGGTGTTTTAGTAAAAATACTACTTTACTCGTTGATACCTTTATTCTTAATAGTTATTTTAACTATTATTTTCTTTTCATTTGTTTTTCGAAATACTTATAAAGGCGTATTTTATTGTATCAGAGGTTTTGATACAGCAATTGCATTCTTCAAAAAGAAAATTCTATCCCTAGAGAATTTTGTTAAAAATGTCTTAAGAAGAGCAAAAGAATTTACTGCCAACTTAAAATCTAAAGTAATTAAGCATCATGGGGAACAAAGAAACATTTTCAGAAGAATATTATCTGTTTTATCTAAAATGTTCTTGTACGCTTTAGTTCCGCCTCTTTTTATATTTCTTTTAATAATTATTCTCCTATCAAAAGTTATGCCATACGTTAACAGATGGATCGCTTATGGCATTACAGCTCTAAGGGCAATTTTAGTTATTATTGGCGAGACCAGAAGCGCAGATGACGAGGGATTGGATGAAACAATAGAATTTACGGGATTTAAGTATGATTCAGAACAGGATAT
>JAUZPS010000480.1 GCA_030705945.1 Bacillota bacterium | reverse complement strand
GAGGATTTGCTACAGGCCTTTTTGTTTCCACAGGCGTTGAAATTATAGGAACTGGATTTTGTTTGATTGGAGCAGGAGTCGGCTGTGGACCAATACTATTTTTTTTAGGATCAATTGGTGTAGGCGCTGAAATTACGGGTTTGTAACTACTTGCAGCGTTTTTGTCATCAGGTTTTATCTCAACTTTTTTACGGTCAGGAGTAGTGAACGGAGAATCATCATTATTGTTTACAGTCGTGTTCCGGTTTTCTGTAATATCTGTTATTTTATCATGTTCCGGTTGAGGTGAATTATTCGCTTCAAAAGTTGTGTTGTTATTCTTATTCGGCAATGGAGGTGTGAGCTTACCACCTTCATTAGGCTTCACGACATTTTTCACAGGTCCTTCAGAGGGTATTACATTTTTAGGTATATTGGTATGATTAATAGAATCTACAGCGGGAGACTTCATATCTTCACGTTTAATCGAATTTATGTCATTTTTATCATCGTATATAATTTCTGATTCTTCAACTTTAACCTTTTTTAAAGTCTCACCAATGCTATTAGTTTTGATTTCTTCCAAATTAATGTTTATGCCCTGCTGTTTTGCTTTTTCATAAACAAAGCATTTACCCATTGAGATTTCTTTGTTATTTGCCAGCTCTTTGTATTTGTAGTTAATAGCAACTACTTTTGACTCAATCGTTCCGCTTACATTACCTGCTGCGGCATTTTTACAAGCCTTTAGCAACTTTTTAAATTGCGTATATTCATTTTTATTTTCTTTTTCTAATTCTATAAGATCTTTATTTTTCAAACAAGCCGAAATCAGAACCATGCTTTCGTTTTTATCAAACTTACTAAATACTTCCTTTAAGGCTTTATCAACGCTTTTTGACTTTAAATCCAGTTGATCTATAAGATATTGTGATTTTTTATCATAAGCATGTACATTCAGAACCTTACTATCTTTATCTAATGTTAATTCCAGGCTTTTCCCAAAATCAATATCAACATATGCATAGATTTTGTTATCATTTGACATATGAAATAAAGTAAATAGCATAATAAATAAAACAGCAATCCCAGCAGCAATTTCTGAATAAATAATCTTTTTGTTTTGTGGATAAACGATTTCATTTTTGCCGAATTTTATTTCAAGCCCGACATACATTCCAGGCTGGGCTTTTACTGAAATTATCCTGCAATCCTGAGTCATTACAATTGCGTTTTTCTTGTTGAATTTCAATATTGCGCCTATATGTTTTTCCATTTTCTCACCGCCCTATGCTATGAATAATATAATTTTTTAATACTTCAAGGTCACTTTTTAATACAATAACCATCGCTATAATGAATTTCCGGTTTCTTTCTATGGACCTTTGACACAGATCAACCCTTTTAACCAACTCAGAAAATGGAAGCGACTTTTTATCCATAAGTTTTTTAAAAAGGATATCATCATCTGCAACGATCTTTGCAATTTTAAGGCATGCCGCTCTTGTGTCCCTATGCTTAGGTGAACATGTAATCAAATCCTCAACCGTCATTTTAAATTCACTGATTTTCTTTTCAAAACTGCAAAATTCTTCTTTGATCTCAAAATCAATTGTATGGTCTGAATATGTATCTTTTAAATATTTTTCTTCAAAGTCGTAATTCCCGGAATCATTAAAATATGAAAAAGGAAGAATATTACTGGCTTTTTGTGAACTTCTCATGTAGTCTATAATACGTCTTTTTATGACTTGCTTGGAGAAATCAGTAAATAGACGATTTTTGCTGGCGTCATAACATTCGAGGGCTTCATTAAAAGCTATGAGAGCTATGCTGAACACTTCACTGCTTTCAACATCTTTCTTATTTCCAGTTACCTGGGAAACTGACTTTAATATGAAAGGTTTATAATCACTGATAAATTTATTTCTAAGTAAAATATCTCCATCCTTAATTCTTTTTATTATATCAATAAACGATTCTTTTTCTCGTTTTATCTTGTTCCAGAACCTTATGTCTACCAAAGAAACTCCCCCTCTTAACAAGTTTAATTCGCGCAAATTAATTATTTTGTGTCGGTAAAGTCATTAAAAATAAAAAAAAAATCTTTTCACGGACCGAATAAAAAATTATGCATAAAACGAATAATCTTACAATGAAAAGATAAAAATCAATTTTACATAAAGTTGCAGCCTAATTAATTATAATATATTAAAAATGATTAAGGGAGTTTCAAAAAATTCCTTGTTAAAGTTTTGTATGATGAAAACCCATTATATCAAGTTTTTGAAACTCCCAGTTGACCAGTTTATTTTTTGATAATACCTAAGGTAGTATATTTGCCTATCACAAAATAACGTTAAAGCGTTCGCTATTTTGCTCTGTCAAATGTAAGATTAATAGCGCTTTTAATATATGTTAACTGCTACAAAAATAGTTTGTTTATAAAACTATATAAAAATGCTTGTTAATCACTTGTATTCTTAGTTATTTTTATATGGTTTATAAAATATAAAAAATAGGAGATGTTAAAAATGAAAAAAATTATCAGCTCAGTTTTAGTAACCGCAGTAGCGCTTTCTTTTTCAGCTAGCGCTCTTGCTTTGAACGCGCCGCAAGGTCCTTCAAGCAGCCCTGCTGTAGTGGTATCTGTTGAACCTGGCAGTTTGCCAACACCAGTGAAACCTTCAGTCCCACCAACAGCAGTAAAGCCATCGGTTCTACCAACAGCAGTAAAGCCTTCAGTTCCACCGACACCCGTAAAACCTTCAGCAAAGCCAAGTGAGCTAGCGACAGTGAAGCCCATTGTTACACCAGCTCCTACTCCAGTTAAACCATCTGAGAAGCCAAGCGCGCCGGCATCGGTGAAGCCTACGATTCCGACACCTGTAAAGCCATCAGTTCCACCAACACCTGTAAAACCAAGTGAACAAGCGACAGTTAAGCCTACAGTCACACCGGCTCCTACACCGGTTAAGCCATCTGAGAAACCAAACGCTCCAACACCTGTTAAACCAAGCGTTTCGGCTCCTGTTAATACACCGGTAGTAAACAAGGATATCGCTGATGCGGTGAAGGCTTTTGAAGCTGATACAGCGCCAATAAAAGAAGATCTCGTTACGGTGAGAAAAGAAATTGAAGCATTAAGAAAAGTTGTTCCACTCGATGAAACAAAGCTGAAAGAGCTTATGACTAATGAAAAATCACTGTCAGACGAGTTAAAGTCAAAGGAAGAAGCTTTGAGAAAGACAATAGACAAAATTAATTTGACTGTTCAGGTAGGCGCTGAAGCAGCAACGAAAATTTTGGATGCTAAAGCAGCATTCGAGGCTGATGCAGCAGCTATAAACGCAAAGTTGGAAGCATTGAGAAAAGATATGGAAACTTTGGAAAAAGCAACTCCTGTTGATACAGCAAAGTTGGATGAATTAAAAAAGCAGGAAAAAGCATTAAATGACGAAATCAGAACAAAGCAAGAAGCATTAAACGATCTCGTTCAAAGTATAATTAAAGCTGCAAAAACTCCAACAGCTTCGACAACTCCAACAGCGCCAGCAACTTCAACAGCGCTGGCAACTCCAACAGTTCCAGCAACTTCAACGACTGCCCAGTAAATCAATAAGCATTACCTACACACTTATACATATGATATGTGGCAAGAACTCGGTATCTCGGGTTCTTGTCATTTTTTATGAAATAAATTTCCTGATGAAAAAACTCGTCTGGTTTGATTGGGCAATAAAATATAGATAACCAAAGTAAAATTTGTTAGGTAGTATATTAAGAATTAAGAAATTTAAATTTGAAATTCTCATGTAATGAGTGATATAATAACCAATTGTAATTTAAAGCTTATATAGTATCAGAAAAACTTAGCAACTGGTCGTTTCAAAAACTTGATATAATGGGTTTTCGTCATATAAACTTGAACAAGGAATTTTTTGAAACGCCCTTATATAATGCGCTTTGAGGGTGGTAGATATGAT